>JAAEZV010000427.1 GCA_018222695.1 Gammaproteobacteria bacterium | reverse complement strand
CCGCAGTTGGCCCCCGCCATATCGAGACCAATCTCTGCTGCAAATTGGGCGTAATCCGCCGGAGTGACGCCCATCATCGAGCGCCTGGCCGTGTCGAAGGTCAGCGTGGCGCAGACTGGCAAACCTGTTGCGCGCGCGGCCTCGGCGGCAGCGGCCACCTCTTCCAAGGAGGACATGGTCTCGATCCAGATGACATCGGCGCCGCCCTCAGCCAGCGCATTTGCCTGCTCGGCAAAATAGGCCACGGTGTCGGCGTGCGTCAGGGTGCCCATAGGCTCGAACAGCTCGCCCGTTGGCCCGATTGAGCCTGCCACGACCGGTTTGCGACCGGTGTCCTCAAAGTGCTGGCGGGTGGCCTCACGGGCCAGCTGCGCTGCAGCGGTGTTCAGTTCGGCGACGCGGTGCTCGGCTTTATGCAGTTTCAGTCTGGGCGCATTGGCACCAAAGCTGTTGGTCAGAATGATGTCAGCGCCGGCCTCTAAGAATGCGCCGTGTAGCCACAGTACCTCTTCAGGTTTCTCCACACACCACAGATCGGGTGGGTAGCCCGCTTCGAGGCCGCGACTAAAAAAGTTCGAGCCCGTGGCACCGTCTGCGACGCACCAGCCTTTCGCGGCGATGAGATCGGTGATGGGATTCGGCATGTGCTGGCGTCCTTGTCAGTGTCATTTTGGGCGGTGCGCGTATGATAAAGCGAAAACCCCGGCCATGGCCTGTGGGTGTGCAAAAACACAGAGGCGGAAGTTGGGAAAGCAAACGGCCATCCACGAGCAGGTGCTCAATACCCAATCCACTGACGAGCTCATGGATCTCTATGAGGATTGGGCGGCTCGCTATGACCAGGATGTGAATGACACCTGGGGATACAGCGGCCCCGAGCGCACCTTGTTCTGGTTGCGCCACTATCTCGAACCCGAGTGCGCCCGGGTGCTCGATGCGGGGTGCGGGACCGGTCTGGTGGCGGCGGCGCTGTCGGAGGGTGGCTTCAGGCGCATCGACGGGATCGACTACTCCAAGGCGATGCTCGCTGAGGCAGCCAAGAAAAACGTCTATCAGCAGTTGCAGCAGATGAATATGAACGCCGCGTTGCCGATTGACGCAGGGACTTACGACGGCGTGACTTGTGTCGGCACCTTTACCTCTGCGCATGTGGAGCCTGAGGCACTTTATGAGCTGATTCGCGTGACGCGGCTTGGCGGGATTGTCTGCTGTACTGTGCGTGAGGAATACTGGCAGGGGACGCACTTTCCCGAGGTGCTTAATCAGATTGTGGAATCAGGTAGGGCGGCACTCAAACAACTCTGCGAGGAGCCCTACGTCCACTCTGAAGAATCGACCTGCAAAATGGTCGTACTTGAAGTCATTCGGGCGGCGTAGCTGTGCGCGCCTAATGCGCGCGCCAACCTTGCACCGCCCATGAGGAGAAGAACGATGGCGCAGCACCCAACAGAACCCGCGGTAGAACAGACACAACCTTGGGCGTTGGCCTCCGCAGTGGCTTTGCTGTCCGGGCGCGCGACGGGGGTGTCCTCGTTCAACCGCCGGCGGGCGCTGCAGGGGCTCGTGATGGGCACGGCGGGGCTGGCATTGTCGCCGCTGACGATGGGGCAGGTGGAGATACCTCCCGGCCAGATTCGGCTGATGTTCAATGAGAACCCCTATGGGCCCAGCCCGAAGGCGCTGGCCGAGGTGGCCAAGATTCTGCCCAAGACCGCCTACTACCCCGGTGCCATTGAGGACGATCTCATGGGCTTGTTTATGGCACGCCATCAATTGGATCGTGAGCAGGTGTTTCTGGCGTCCGGGTCGAACGAAGGTCTTCAGGCCGCGATGATGGCCTTTGGTAAACACGGCAAGGTGATCTCACCCGCGCTGACGTACTCAGACCATCTTCATTACGCCGAGAAGCTCGGTGTCGCCGTGCACCGGGTGCCACTCCGCGACGACATGGCAATAGACCTCGAGGCCATGGCCCGCGCAGTCGATG
>JAAEZV010000426.1 GCA_018222695.1 Gammaproteobacteria bacterium | reverse complement strand
GATCTACCAGCTCTTTGGCTCGTCCCAACCTGTAGGCGCCGGCGATTTCTCGCTCCGTATCGTCCCACAGCACCAACTGCAGATAGGTGCGATCAAATCGGTCAAGGTCTCGTGACAGTCCAGAGCCTTCACCCACCATCCGAAAAGTCAGTTCTCTGAGGCGGCCAATTTCTCTCATAACACAGGGGCATTCCGCCATTTGCGTTAAATAGATTGTCTTGCCGTCATGTGTCTTGCCTAGCACCTCACAGCTTTGCAGTTCACGCCTGACAAGGAGTTTGGCTTCGGCCGGCGCCACCGTCTCAATGGTCTTGAATAGTGGTTTGGCACCTCTGCCAAGGCGATAAACGTGTTTACGAAAAAGGTGCGCGACTTTTTTGGCCGAAAAATCGTTAGCGCTATAGACCTCGTGGGGCACGGGGCGGCCCACTCTGGCGTCAATGGTGCGATGGCTCTGTTTAAACATCTCACGGATTAACCAGGCCGTTGACAGTGGCTTGGCGAGAAACGACAAACCATAAAAAAACGCTGAATTTCTGCCCTTCACAAATATAGGTAGCACCGGCGCTTTCACCGTGGACGCGATCTTGACGAATCCGCTGTTCCACACGGTGTCTTTGATGCCCTTTGCGCAGAGACGGGAAACTTCGCCTGCTGGGAAAATGATGAGGGCGCCATCGTCTGCGAGGTGGGCTCTGATGTTGATTAAATTCTGACGAGCGGTATTGCCCCCCATGTTGTCGACTGGCAGCAAGACCTCTCTCAGTGGGCGCACTGCCATCAGCAATTCATTAGCAACCACTTTCACATCCGGACGAACCTGTCTGACGAGGTTCAGCAAGGCGATGCCGTCCAGAGAGCCAATAGGATGGTTTGCAACGATGACGACCCGACCGGTGCTGGGGATTCTGGCTCTTTCGTCCTCCCTGAGCCGGATGTGGAAGTCGAAATAACGCAACACTGCCTCGACGAAATCAAAGCCGTTGAGGTGGGGATAGTCTTGTTCGAATTGCTGGAAGCGTTGTTCGTAAAAGAGCATGCCGAGGAAGTGACTGAGCGCCTTTGCGGCACGTTGATGTCTTCCAACGAATTGCGGAAAACGCTGTTCGAGTATGTCGCCAAAGTTCAGCATCTGGTGTGTCGTCACCCTTCGTTGCATAGACATGCCATTGCATACACATGTCGTTGCACGCGCATGCGCGCGTCTTTCTCGTGGCTCCAGATCGAGAAGATCTGGCCATCGATTGCCGTACCTTGGTTCTAAACAGTAACGCTTAGCTGGTGACAAATTGATGAAAAATTTATGGCGATTTCATGTGTCACATATCTGCAATCAAAATGTCATGCATTCGTAAACTAAACGCCACGAAAGAGTCATCAGCCGCCGTTATGTTTGCGGGCCAATGCAAGCGTTACCCACACGCGATGGTTCAGCAGAGGCCTTAATGAGCTCCCACCCCGCTTCGCGCACTTTTATCAAAGTCTTTTGTTTCTACTGCTTGTTGGTATCAGGGGCCTCTTATGCCGCTGACGAGTTGCTGGTGTACGCGTTTTCTGAGGGGCGTCCCGTCCCGAACGCCAATGTAGAGGTCGATGGGCTCTCATTGGGTCAGACTGCTGCAGACGGCTCGTTATTGGCGGATCTGATTGGAGACGGCGCTCGCACACTGACGATTACGTCTCCTGAAGGGAGCGTGACGACTCGATTTAGCGCCGCTTCCGGCCAGCTGGTTGACGCGGTGGCGCAAATCGACGAGGACGCCGTGTTTGTCGATGTCTATTCCCAGGCTGAGAGCGTTTCTGACCGAAAGGCAGCGGCCGAGGGCACGCTGACGATTGCGGTGACTCAGGGCGGCGCGCCGGTAGCGGGCGAGTCTATTTTTCTGGCGGGTGCCGGCGCATCGGTGACCACGGATGCATCGGGTGTCGCCACTGTGACGTTACCCCGCGGTCGATATCGCACCCAGGTGGCAGAGCAAACCGCCAAT
>JAAEZV010000425.1 GCA_018222695.1 Gammaproteobacteria bacterium | reverse complement strand
CAAACACGCGTACCGCGCCGGGATTTCCGCGCGACAAGGTGTGGACTACTGATAATGGGCGCGCACCCGGCGATCCGTCCCGAAGCCTTTATCCGCTATAAATTTCTCAACTCGCTTTTTCTTGGGCTCTCTGTCGGTGCGGTGTTTGTGCTGTACACACCGCTGTCACCTGCGATGTTCTCGGCAGGCGGCATCGGGCTCGCCTTGGGCACTCTGATCGTTGCCACCCAGTACCGACGCATTCTCGCACCGAGCTGGTTCTTTCGGCTGTCGCTCGGGGTAGAGCTGGTGACGCTGATTGGCGTCGTAGCGGTGCTCCTGTTTCCACTGGAGCTGGCCCTCGCGTTGTTTATTTATGTCGGCTACCAGGTGACCTTCTCGCTGGGCAATTATCTGGTGCGCTGCGAGACCCTGCTGATGGTCTCGGTGGAGCAGCTGCGCAAACTCGACGTGGCGAAACAGGCCGGCTATTTACTCGGTATGGGAGGTGCGTGGGCGGTGTATGCAGGCCTTGAGCAATTTGCGGCGATCGATGGACGGGTCGAGCAGGTGATCTCCCTGCACTGGGTACTGGCGGTTGTCGAGGTATTGGTGGTGGTCGCCCTGTGGCGGGCCTTTAATCGGGATCAGCTAGCCAACAGCGCCCCGCTGATCCGTGATGAACCGGGTCTCGCCGCTGACTAATCCAAGAGATCAGGCTGCTCATTCAGAATGACATCGAACAGTGGCTGGGCACTGAACCAACCGGCCAGCGTACTGCCCACCTGCCCCGCCGTGTGCAGCGCCATGTCGTGGGGAATGGGCTGGGTTGTGCCCGCCGCCTCGGCCATCAGCTGAGCCTGACAGCTGCGCTCAAAGGTCACGTACCACCACAGCGCCTCATCCACTGACTCCCCCACCGTCAGGTGACCATGATTCTTCAACACTATCGCTTTTTTATCGCCGAGTGCCTCGGCAAGACGCTCCCCTTCACTCATCGACACCACCAC
This sequence comes from Gammaproteobacteria bacterium, assembly GCA_018222695.1. Classification (GTDB taxonomy): domain Bacteria; phylum Pseudomonadota; class Gammaproteobacteria; order Pseudomonadales; family Halieaceae; genus Luminiphilus. Next base: position 1,003 of record JAAEZV010000425.1, on the reverse strand, counting down.
ACCGGTGTAGTCGTCCAACAAAGCGAGATCGTCATAAAACGCGCAGGCGTCCTGTGTGATGGGGTCTAACAATCGCCCCAGAGAAGACCAGGTCTTGCCGTAAATCGAGTGGGCGTGGGCCGCGGCGGTGACTTCCGGTCTGGCCTGATGTATGCGGCTGTGAATGGTGAATGCCGCGCCATTCAGAAGACCTTCACCCTCAACGATGTCGCCTTCATGACTGACCCTGATGAGGTCCGAGACCCGCATAAGCTTGAACGAGCGACCCATGGGATTGACCCAGAAGGTCTCCGTATCGATCGGGTCACGAACGGTGATGTGTCCGGCAACCCCCTCGTCAAAACCAAACTTACCGAAGATTCTCAGTGCCGCGGCGAGGCGCTGCTTGCGCTGCAACTGCTCGGCTGCCGGGTCAAGACCCTCTCCGGGCATCGCTGCCAGATCCGCGTTCATCACCAACTGGTTCACTTGCTCGTTCATGCCTGCTCACTCCTGTTCTCGCGCCAATACTGTGCCGCCTCGCGCGCCAACTCACCCTCCGAGGGGAGCGGCTCTCCCTGTGCAGTCAGATGCGCAATATAGGCACTCAGCACATCACCCGCCTGCGCCGAGACTTCTTCGGGACGCAGCGGGTCACCACACTCATCGCAGGACAATACCGCCCGGGTTTGCTTGCCGCACAAGCTGTGGCGGTACCGCTGGGGCGGGCCGTTACCGTCATCCATCCAGTCATCACCCCACTGGCTCAGCGTCATCAGCACCGGATAGAGAGCCAAACCTTTGCGGGTCAATCGGTACTCGTAGCGGGTGGGGCGCTCCATATAGGCCACCCGGGTCAGCACACCCTCGTCCACTAATTTGCCGAGTCGCTCCGAGAGGCGGTGTCGCGTCACACCCAGACTACGCTGAAAGTCGTCAAATCGTCGGGTGCCCCGAAAGGCGTCGCGGATGATCAGCAACGTCCAGCGCTCGCCCAGCACCGAAAGTGCCCGGGCCACTGAAC
>JAAEZV010000424.1 GCA_018222695.1 Gammaproteobacteria bacterium | reverse complement strand
CTGCCGGTTCTGCCACTCGGGCGCCTCCCAGACGGGTGCCTCTTCGCTTAGCGGCGCCTTACCGCGAATCAAATCAGATGCCCGCTCGGCCACCATGATCGTCGGCGCGTTGAGGTTGCCGTTGGGAATAGTCGGGAAGATCGACGAGTCGACAACCCGCAGCCCGTCGAGCCCGCGCACACGACACTCAGGGTCGACCACCGCCATGTCGTCTTCTACCGCACCCATCTTGCATGAGCACGAGGGGTGATAAGCCGTTTCGACGTTATCGCGCACCCAACGGTCGGTAGCCTCCACATCCGACAGGTCGACCGCCGGCTGGATTTCGTCACCGCGGTACCCGTCCAGCGCAGGCTGCTGAAGAATCTCTCGCGTGAGCCGGAGGCAGGCACGCCAGTCTGCCCGGTCCTGCTCGGTAGCGAGGTAATTAAAGAAAATCTTGGGTTCATCTTTTGCATTGGGGCCGGAGATACGGACCGTGCCGCGGCTCTCAGGTTTGTTGGGCCCCACATGCACCTGAAAGCCATGGCCCTTGAAGGCTGCCTTGCCGTCATAGCGGATTGCGGCGGGCAAAAAGTGATACTGGATATCGGGCGAGGCCAGCCCCGCTCGGGAGCGAATAAACCCGCAGGACTCAAAGTGATTGGTCGCGCCCAGCCCGGTTTTGGTGAGCACCCACTGCACGCCGATGCGCAGCTTGGCCAGCCAACCGAGGTGACCGTTCACGGTGATGGGCGCCTTGCAGCGGTATTGAAAATAGACCTCGAGGTGATCCTGGAGGTTCTCGCCGACACCCGGTAACTCATGCTGCACCGGCACACCTGCATCGGCCAACACCTGAGAAGGCCCAATGCCGGAGCGCTGCAGAATCGCGGGGGAACCAATCGACCCGGCACTCAGAACCACCTCCCGCCGGGCAGAGACTTCACTCACCTCGCCTCTGCGCTGATAACGAACACCCGTGACCTGCTTGCCCGACATGATCAGCTTGTCGACCTCGGCCTCTGTCACGACGGTGAGATTCGGCCGGTTGCGGGCAGTTGCAAGGTAGGCCCAATCGGTGGAGCAACGCTCACCGCGCCGCACCGTCATGTGCATGGGGCCGAAGCCTTCCTGACGGTACCCGTTGTAGTCCTCGGTGCGGCCGTAGCCCGCCTCCTCTCCCGCGGCGATAAACGCGGTATAGAGCGGGTTTTTCATGTTGTTGCCGTTACAGGTATCGACCGGCCCTTCACCGCCCCGGTAGGTATCCCCTCCATCCATCCAGCGCTCGGCGCGCTTGAAGTAAGGCAGGCAGTCGGCGTAGCCCCAGCCGGTGGCGCCCGCCTCCACCCATTGATCAAAATCGGCGGCGTGTCCGCGGACATACACCATGCCGTTAATGGCCGAAGAACCCCCCAACACCTTGCCCCGGGCGCAATCCATGCGGCGTCCGTCGAGCCCGGGCTCGGGCTCGCCCCAGTAACCCCAGCTAAAGCGCGGTGTGTTCATAGGAATCGACAAAGCCGTCGGCATGCGGATGAACAGGCTGCGGTCATCCTTACCCGCCTCGAGGAGCAACACCGAATGCTCGGGATCTTCGCTCAGTCGACTGGCCAACACACAACCCGCCGAACCGGCACCGATGACGATGTAGTCATACACGCTCGCGGAGGATCGATTCATGTCTGCCCCTATTGGATGAACGACACGCCGTCGAGATGGCGCGCGACCTGTTCAGGGATAGTAATCCCCAAGTGCTTGGCGATAGAAGGATAGATATCGACGATTGCGGGCATCGAATAAAAGCCGGGCGTGAGGCGCTGACTGTTGGTGGCGATCCAGATAGTGCGCTCGCGCTCGCTTTGACCACCGTGTGAGCGACCGGTTAAAACGTCTCGCCCATGATCTGTGGTGACAATGACTAGCCAGTCCTCATCGAATGCCTTTTGCCGGGCCTGAACCGCCGACCAGACCATGCTGAGCCGCGCATCCATGTCGACTACCGCCTGA
>JAAEZV010000423.1 GCA_018222695.1 Gammaproteobacteria bacterium | reverse complement strand
CGATGCGATTACGGTCGCGGCAGGACTGCTGCAGGATCATGGCGTAGCCGCGTCGCGTCAGCAGCGAGCAGATCCCCATACTCGACATATGGCAGTTGGCGCCTGAACTGTCGGTGGCATTGATGGCATCCACGTAGCCGTCAAACAATGCAGCGCGCTCATAAACATCCGCCGGGTCTGCTGAATCTGGTGGGGCGATTTCCGCCGTGACCGCGAAATGACCCGCCCGCAACACGCGTTCAAAGCGGCCTGGGGAGGTGTGCCCCGGGAGGATAGGCAGGTTCTCGCCGGGAGTGGGTTCGTCGTCGAACTTCACGCGGACTCTCCGTTACGCAGGCGCAGGGCGCGCAGCCAGGCGCTGCGACCTTTCAGGCGGTTGTCCACCGGCGGCTGAATGATCTTAATGGTGTCCTCGGGCGCGCCAATCTTTTGGCTGCCCTCCCAGGCATTGACCCAGACACAGGTCATCTCGGGTTTGATTTCACAGCCGCCGTTCTGGCGGACGCCACCACAGGGTCCGTTGCGCAGGGTTTTGGGGCAGTTCATAGGGCAGGCCATCCCCGTCTCACCGAGGGTGCACTGTCCGCAGGACTGGGAGTCAAACAAAAAGCCCTTCACTGCGCCTTCAACAGCGGCGAAGGACCTGTCGAGCCGGTCATGGCCGATGGCTTTTAGCAGAGGGTTGAAAAGGGCGAGGGTGCCTTCCAGAGCGGCGTAGCATTTTTTCAGCCAGCCGGCGTTGCGAACGGACCAGAGTCTTACCGTTTTCATTCGCTGACCTCGGCACTGCCTTTTTGCTTAACCAGCACCGCGAGTTGCTCATCGGATACTTGCGACTCGATTTCCTGGCCCAGGCGCTGTGCGATGTCGTCGAGGGCGCCTTCAGCCTCAATGCTTGTGGTGACCCGGCGCCATTCGTCGAGGTAGGCATCACTGCCGCCTTTACCGGCGCGCATGGCTGCGCGGTCAATGGCTTCCTGAAAGCGGGCGCTCAGCATGTACTTGCCGCGCTCACGACCGCGCTTGATCAGTACCTGCGAGGGAATGTCGCGCCACAAAATATCAATGCGCTGCATGGGTCACCCTGGATACTTCTGATCTGTCCTGCCAACGCAGGACCTGCGCCGTCATCGCGGATTGCAGGTCACCGAGCCCGGTCTGAATCACCTCTAGCGGCAGCGCTAACTGATCGGCCGCGCGCTGCGCCCCCGCAACCAGGGAGGCATCTTCGGTTTGTGCGAGGTACACCACCCGGGTGTAGTGGGCGAAGAGGGTGTCGCGCAGTGTGGGGTGGGTGTTCAGCTTCAAATCCTCGATCACTAGTCGATCAAAATGCCGTACTAAAAAATCGGTCAGGTAAAACGTGCCTGGCTCGGCATCTGCCAGCGCGTGAAACACGTCAGTCGTTGCATAAAATTCATAACAGTGTGCGCCGGGTATGCGTTGTGCCTGCCATCGCTCGAGCACGGCATCGAGTCGTCCACCGGTGCCACAATCGGCATACGCCACGAATCGCTGATCGTATTGATCGGCATGGCGCTCTAGCAGTGCTTCAACGCGCCCCGGGATCTCCTCGGGCCGGTTATGCAACGCGGCGTCCAGGCACTGTATGTCGAGGTGATCCCAGCCGTTGGCCGTTTTCAGCGCGCCGATTTCCCGCGCGAGTGCACCGCAGGCGATGACCAGAATGGAGGCGGGCATCGCCGTGAAGGTCAGGCGCTCTGCGCCAGCCGGCGCTCACCCACCATACGCACGGCGGTGGTAGCGGCCTCGGCAGCGTCGCGGCAATAGGCATCTGCACCCACTGCCTGACCGAATTCCTCGTTCAGCGGCGCGCCACCGACCAGCACAATGTAATCATCGCGCAGGCCTTTCTCGGTCAGCGTATCGATCACGACCTTCATGTAAGGCATAGTAGTAGTGAGCAGGGCCGACATGCCCAGGATGTCGGGCTTATGTTCTTCCAGCGCCGCCAGATAGTCCTCGACGGCG
>JAAEZV010000422.1 GCA_018222695.1 Gammaproteobacteria bacterium | reverse complement strand
ATCTTTCTCATTCTTACTGCGATGACCTTCGGCGGGATGCTGGATAGCACGGGTATCCTCCGGCAGCTGCTTGATCAGGTCCTGCGAGGCGTGAAGCGTACCGGAGATCTGATACTCGCCACCGTGGGGGGTGGCTTCATCACCAACGTACTGGCTGCCGATCAGTTTCTCGCTATCACGTTGCCCGGCCGCCTGTTTACGCCGGCCTACGATGACCGCGGGCTCAATCGACTGAGCCTTTCCCGAACACTCGAAGATTCCGCCACCCTCACCTCGGTGTTGATCCCCTGGAACACCTGCGGCGCGTTTATGGCGGCAACGCTGGGCGTTGCGACATTCGAATACGCGCCCTATGCGCTGTTCAATCTGATTTGTCCCGTGCTGGCGGTGATCTTCGGCTACCTGATGATCGCGCAGCCCCCCGTCGAGGCGTCCAGCGCATGACGGCGCCGCAATGGGATTTTGCCGATCCCTATTTGTGGCCGGTCACCGTTGAGGCGGCGCATATCGACGCGCTCGCCCACACCCGGAACACCCACTATGTTGAGTGGTGTATGGAGGCCGCGTGGGCACACACAACCGCGCTCGGACTCGGGGCTGAGGACTACCAGCGCCTCGACCGCGCCATGGCTCTGACACGTGCCGAGTACGACTACCTGAAGGCAACCAGGGCGGGCGATCAATTACTCGTAGGCACCTGGATAACGGAATGGGCGGGCAAGATGAAAATGACCCGTCGACTGCAGGTGGTCTGTGAGCAGACTGGCGAAACCGTTTTTCGTGGCGTCCTGGAGTTTGTGTGTATCGAGATATCGACAGGTGCCCCTAAAAGGCCGCCCAAAGAATTTATCGACATTTACGGCCCGGTCATCGTTACAGCGGCGCCCGCACAAAAATAATATCTACTGGGTCTCACGCGGCGAGGAGGCTAAAAAATGCGCCTTGAATCACGCCCTATCCCAGCCGAAGCTGATGGTCTCCGCGACACTTTCAACGCCCAACTTCAAGGCGAGCAACCGATCCACACCCAGCGCAACGCCGGCGCACTCCGGCAGGCCGTGACGGTGAGCGGCCAGAAGGCGTTCATCAATGGGGCGCAGCGGCAGCCCGCGCTGCTGCCGACGAGTGTTCTCGGCGTGCAGCTGCGCGGCAAGCGCGTCGGGGTCGATTTGCTCCCAGTATCCGTTAGCTAACTCTTTGCCGTTCACATAGCACTCAAAGCGCGCGGCAACGTCGACATCGCCAATGGGGATGCACCGTGCCATAGCGGCCTGGGACGTTGGAAAGTCGATGATGAACACCAGCCCCCAATCGCTGATCCTGGGCTCGACACAGTGGCTCATCAGCAAATCCAGTATCGCATCGCGGTCGAGGTCATCGGGCACCGAACCAATCCGGGATTCGGCGAGATCAGTGAGTGTCGTCAAACTCGTGTGGTCATTAAGGGGATCCACACCGAGTAGCTCGATAAACAGCGCCCGATAGGGCCAGACCTGCCAGTTATCTACGTTTAGAACGGCGCCTAGCAATTCGGCGACCTCGCGCATCAAAGCCGCGTGATCCCAGCCGACCCGGTACCACTCGAGCAGGGTGAACTCGGGGTTGTGGTGACGGCCCGCCTCACCCTGACGAAAGGCTTTACAGATCTGAAAAATATCGCCGGAGCCGGCGGCAAGAAGGCGCTTCATCGCGCTCTCGGGTGAGGTTTGCAGGTACCTGTCCGGTTCGTCGCCCCCGCCCGGCAACCGGAAAACGTCGATGCCGGGGTCTGGAACGGTGCCTTGAGAGAGCAGCGGGGTCTCGACTTCCATGACGCCGCGATCGTGGAAAAAGTGCCTCAGCACCTGGAGTAAGTCTGCCCTCGCGGCGATGCCCTCCGGCGATGCCGAGGGTAGCCATTGACTCACCGGTCAGTCACTCAAAGATCAGCCGCTCGCGGATCAGCTTTTACTCGCGCGACTCACGTATTCACCGGTGCGGGTATCGATGCGGATCACTTCACCC
>JAAEZV010000421.1:1056-2008 GCA_018222695.1 Gammaproteobacteria bacterium | reverse complement strand
TGGTACGGCCGCCTGAGAAATCCCGGGCAGGGCGTCGAATTCACCCATGATGCCGATCACCGGTTCGCCGCTACCGAAAGTGGCGGTGAACGCCGTCGGGATGCCGCCGATGCCGGAGTCGATCTCGAAGCCGGCGTCGGCAAGGGTGTTCTGTAGCAGGGCGCTGGATTGGATCTCGAGGTAACCAAGCTCCGCCCACTCCCAAAGTTGGTCCGCTACGGTGGTGACCGTCTGAGCATGTGGCTTAATCCGCGAGATGGACCCCTGTGAGGCGCCGGTGTTATCGCCAAACGCGCTGAGGGTGACCATGCCGAGCCAGACGCCGAGCAAGGTTGTCAAAAGATGTTCCGGGGCCTTTTTGTTGCACGTAGGACGGTGCGTCGGCTGCGGCGTTTTAAGTGTCATTGTTTGCTCCAGAAAAGGGGTGTCCAGAGAGCCGTCCGGGAGAATCATACGCCGCTGGTGAATGCACCGCACTCTGTCCACTAGTAAAAGGCGTCAGCCGCAAACTCTAAGGCACGCAGTACAAGTGACCGCTGATGTTGTATTGTGCGTGTCTCTTAACAACCGGACCCTGTTTTTGCATCGGCGCCACGCTGACTGCATAAGTTTGAGGGGAGCGGTGAGAGTAATCTGAGACACGGAGAGACAGGATAATGAATCGACAGTGGCTATTACACGAGCGCCCCGTGGGCATGATCGGACCCGAACATTTTAAGTATGTCGAGACCGACATCCCCGAGCCGGGCGAGGGTGAAGTGTTGATCCGTAACCTGATGTTCTCTTTTGATCCCACCCAGCGTGGTTGGACCATGGATCGTGAGAGTTATCTGCCGCCTGTGCAGATTGGTGAGCCCATGCGCGCAGGGTGCGTGGCGCAGGTGGTGAAGTCGAACCACCCCGATTTTTCGGCGGGTCAAATGGTGCAGGCCACTAACGGCTGGCAGGACTA
>JAAEZV010000421.1:0-1046 GCA_018222695.1 Gammaproteobacteria bacterium | reverse complement strand
TAACAGGCCTTACGGCCTACTTTGGTCTCCTGGATCTGGGCGACCCCCAGCCCGGCGAGACCGTGCTGGTCTCGGGTGCGGCGGGCGCCACAGGCTCGGTTGCCGGGCAGATTGCCAAGATCAAAGGCTGCCGAGTCGTCGGCATTGCGGGTGGCCCCGAGAAGTGTGCCTGGCTGACCGAGGAGGCAGGGTTTGACCATGCCATCGATTACAAACTGGGTAATTTAGACCAGCAGATCGCCGAGGCCTGCCCCGAGAAGTGGAATGTGTTCTTCGACAACGTCGGTGGTGACATGCTTGAGGCAGCATTGAATCACCTCAATATGCGCTCACGCGTAGTCATGTGCGGTGGTATTGCCAACTACAACGCGACCACGCCTCAGCCCGGCCCCACCAACATCATGAATCTGGTCATCATGCGCAGCCGCATGGAGGGCTTTATCGTGCTCGACTACCTGCCCCGCGCAGGTGAGGCGATCAAAGACCTGCTGGGCTGGATTGGTGAAGGCAAACTCAAGTATCAGGTCGACATGCAGGAAGGGTTCGAGAACATCCCCACCACCTTGCAGCGCTTGTTCACGGGCAAAAACCTCGGCAAGCAGTTGCTCAAGGTCGCCGATCCCGAATAAGCCCGCGCCTGCGATCACCGCAGGCGCTCGTTAACATTCTCCCATCTGAGCCGCTTTAGAGCGGCTCAAGCAGGGTTTTGCCCAGGTATAGACTGCGTTTTCACCGTTTTGCGCCGATCCGCGACCTCGTGTCGCGCCGTATAGTTGCGTAATCACATGGAGACTTCACGGATGATTCACTTCACGCTCAACGGCGAGACCGTTCAAGCCAATGTCGACCCCAGCACCCCGCTCTTATGGGTGGTGCGCGACCACTTTAAGCTCAAAGGCTCCAAGTTTGGTTGCGGTGCCGGTTTGTGCGGTGCCTGCACCATGCATGTGGATGGCGCGGCCCTGAAAACCTGCGTCACGCCCATTGCGGCGGTGGCTAACAAGGCGATCACGACTATCGAGGGCCTGGGCACGCCGGAGGATCTG
>JAAEZV010000420.1 GCA_018222695.1 Gammaproteobacteria bacterium | reverse complement strand
ATTTTCCCGCTGCTATCGACGTCGAGATCGTCTACGAAACGCAGGGGCAACCCATCGAGATCAGTGGCCAGTAACGTGATTTCGCCATTGGCATCCATATGCAGCAAGCCTGCCATGGAGTCAGCGATCCAGAGACCGCCCTGCCCATCGGTTCTCAGGCCCAGCGGCCGCCCGCCTGTATTGCCCAGCTCAAACCACTCCGCTCCCGTGCCGGAACGCAACACAGCGCCACCGTCGAGGCTGGTGTAAAGCGTTCCGGTAGCATCACAGGCCACGTGCTCGGGGGCAGTGCCTACGGGGATTTCGATGATTGCGGAGAGCGCCTGATTCGCTGCAAATGCGCCGGTCAGGCCTGGGTTGAAGGGCGGGGCCCAGCTAACTGCGTTAACGGGCGCCCATCGAGGTAACAGGATCAGTGCGATCAGCCCCAGAGCAAACAGGCTGATCGCAATTTTCGCGAAGCGGTTCACAGGCCGAGACCTTGATCACATGCCGTCAGAGGAGGCTCTCAAGGTTTGATCCATTGCTGCCCGCAGTCGTGTTGCCCAGTCCTTGAGCATGCGGTCAGCTGCTGCCCGGTTTGTAATCCGGTTCGCATAGTTCACGAAGGTCTCGGGGTCTGCCTTGCTGTCATAGGCGCGCACCAGCACTTCAGAGGTCTCGGCATCAATCAACTCGAGGTACATCGTCATTGATCCTGCAGAAGCGGAGTAAGAGCGGCTCATGCTCGGGCTGTTGAGATCTGGGCTGGTGATGTCCAGATTGACGATGTTGGGGAAGACCAGAAGTACCTCTTCACCCTGTTGCCACTCGGTGACCAGGTCGTAAGCAGGCTCTTCGGACAAAGCATTGGTGAAAAACGTGGTGCACTCCTCGCCAAGATCGGTCTTGATGCGATCCATGTCGCGCTGCTTCACCTGCTGGCTACTGCTTCGGTGGGCGGAGTTGTAGTCGCGCTGCCAGTTCTTACGGAACGCCACCTGACAGGGCACGACGCCAAACTTCTCATAGATCTCGAGTTGCGCATCGGGCTTCATGTAGAGCCCACTGTGCTTATCGCTGCGCACCAGTTCCAGTCCGTCTGGCGTGGTGCTGGGAGGCGGCTCTGAGGTTGACGCGCAACCAACGGAAAGCAGCAGAAAGAGGGCGCTAACAATAGCAATCGTTTTATTCATGGTCTGTGTCCTTTTCATCAATCCTTGATAGGGAGCCTCGATCGGGCATTGCATGACGCTAATGTGCCAGAAGGCGGATCCTTGGGGCACCCTTTATAGCGTATTTGTCACGATTCGCTAATGGTGAAAAGTCGAGTCAGTGCGTAATCAGGCCTTTCTTCAGCCGCTGCGCGCTGACTGGGGGTGCTTGAGAGATCGTGGCGGGGCGTTCTTGAAGCGCCTGCAACACAACAGTATTCTCGTTAACGTTGCAGATACAGAGTGGTGTGCGCCGCCAACAGGAGAGAAGCTATGAATCAGGCCCTACCGAAACGCGCCCAGTTCCATCATATGAAGGATGGCACGCAGGAAGACTGGGAAATCATCGGCGCCGAATTTTTCGAGTTTCGCGGTGACGTGTGCAACCGGATCAAGGCTCACCTCATGCTGCTTGAGGGCGATTGTGGAGGCTTTGCGGTAGACCGGCTCACCCACAGCCTGCAAACCGCCACCCTGGCGCATAACGACGGGAAAGATGAAGAATATGTGGTGTGTGCGTTATTGCACGACATTGGCGATACGCTGGGTCCCGCCAACCATGCCGACGTGGCAGCAGTATTGCTTGAGCCTTATGTGAGTGAGGCCAATCACTGGATGGTTAAGCATCACGGCATTTTTCAGGGATATTACTTCTTCCACTTTATGGGCCTCGATCGAGATCTGCGGGATCAGTACAAAGATCATCCTCACTTTGAGCGCACGCTGGAATTCATCGAAAAATACGATGCCCCTGCCTTCGATCCAGATGGTGAGTGCTACGAACTGTCATTTTTCGAGCCTATGATGGAGCGCGT
>JAAEZV010000419.1 GCA_018222695.1 Gammaproteobacteria bacterium | reverse complement strand
TTGTCACTCGCGAACCCCGAGCCGCAATGGCCCGCATGCTTGCGGCCTGCGGCCAGTCGAGATAATCCCAGCGAAAACCGTCGATCGATACCAGCACCAGAGTCTGTGCGGTGCTTGAAGCGCCCCATAATGAGGCTGCCAGACCCAATGCAATGATGAGTAAACGGGGAATCAATCTATAGGCTCGCGAGTGTATGAGGTCAATCACTAACGGCGCGGAAGATACCACAGTGGGGCACCCATAAACTGAGGATGACGCCGCTGGCGCCCTGCGAATACTGATGGCATCTCTAGCGCATTAAAAAAGCGGCCCGTAGGCCGCTTCTCGAACTTTTAATAACGCTCAACCGATGTGATCAGAGGTAAAGCAAAATACCCAGGATAGCGAGCATCAGGGCCAGCGAGCAGTGGACCACGCCCATCACCGACTTCATGGGCCCCATGCCACCGAAGAGCGCATTGATTTCAAGCACAATGATGATGCCCATCGCCGTGAACAACCCAGTATCCGTTACCGAGCCGCCGACTTGGGTAGAAATCGCCGCGATATGCTTGGAACCCAGCATGCCCAGCAGCATGGGACCAGAGAACAAAGTGTTGGTGCGGCTCGCCAGACCCGCCTTCGCGGCAGCGGCGGGGCCGTCGCCCTCTTTCATGCCCAACACGATCTGCTGATTCGGCCAGATCACCAGCCAGACATTGAGGAACATGAAGGTGCCCGCCAATGCGCCCACCCAGATAGCGGGCATGGCCATGCCGAACGCGCCGACCTTGTGGAACAAGTACGCCCCTGTGAGGAATGTGAGCATGGCGCCCCAGCGGAACCACCACAGTGCGCGCGGTGCCAGTTTGGCCATGGCGTCGGATTTAGCGCTTGCCTCGGCTTCTTTGAAGTACTCGGTCTGAACAAAGTTGAAGTAGTACAGCATGCCGATCCAGACGATGCCGGCCAGCACATGGAAATAGCGAAAGAAAAATTCAATATAAGACATGCGAGCGTCTCCCGATTTTTGTAATGACGGCATAAAGGCCCTGCCCAGCCCGCAGTATATATCAGCCTACGCCTGAGGGGTGGTCCGTTGAGTCACCTAAATGCGCGGCGTTATCGCTAACTTCTGCTGGTGATGCTGATCATTTCCGCCTTGGGGCCCCGCTGGCAGAGCCATTCCCGCAGCCTACCGACCTGCCGAGGTTTATGGCGGTTCGTTCTACAACAACCCCTCGCGCTGCAGATTACCCAGCAGGCGCCGTGTATAAGCGCCTTTCTGAGCCGCATCCACATGGCTGTCATCAGGCAGAGTAATCTCATCTAGCAACCCATCATCATCAAGATAATGCCACCCACGCAGCTGATAATGATCGATAAAACGTTGCCAATAACGGGCTCGCGGATAAGCCGCCTCAACCAGCGTCGCCTGATACCCGGACACAGGCGGGACGAAGAAAACAACACGACCACCGCGTGCTTCGATACGACGCACCCAATCTGATACCGGTGCGAGCATCTTCAGCCACGCGTCAGCTGGCGGCGGCGGGTGCTTTTCCAGCTCGCGCTCCAAGTCTGCCTTGAACATCCGGGCTAATCCGGCTGCGTCGACGCGATCGAGATCCAGATACCCTTCTCGTCGCGCGGACAACGCGTCATGCGCCAAAAAGGGCGGCGGTGCTATCTCAAGCCAGGACTTCGACATCGGCAACCATCCGAGGCGCGAATTCAAAGACACCCAGTGACGCTGCAGTGGGTTCAAAAGCCGCCTGTGCGCGGACCAGCTGGGTGTCCAGTCATCCGCGAAGTATCGATTGCTCTCCGCCTGCGCGTCCCAGTTGTATTCCGTTAACCCGCGCGCATCGACATCGACTAATAGCGTGCCTGTGAAGTCAACATCCTCCGCTAGGGCTTGGAGAGTCGCGAGGGGATAGCGGCCATTAAGCGCGAGCATGACGGCGCTGGACCGGGGCACCATCCCTTCAACGGTGCCCAGATCGATGCCATAGAGCGTTCTCGAAGCT
>JAAEZV010000418.1 GCA_018222695.1 Gammaproteobacteria bacterium | reverse complement strand
CGGCGGTGTCGACTACAGCTTTGAGTGTATTGGTAACGTCAATGTGATGCGCCAGGCACTCGAGTGCTGCCACAAAGGTTGGGGGCAAAGCTGCATCATTGGTGTGGCGGGTGCCGGGCAAGAGATCTCGACGCGGCCCTTCCAGCTGGTGACCGGACGCTCATGGCGCGGCACGGCCTTCGGCGGCGCGAGAGGTCGCACCGACGTGCCGAAGATCGTGGACTGGTACATGGAAGGCAAAATCCATATCGATGAAATGATCACCCACACCATGCCGCTCACCGAGATCAATACCGCTTTTGATCTCATGCATGAAGGAAAAAGCATTCGCTCCGTGGTGACCTTCTGATGCCATCAGAGTGTTTGAGTACAGTTCGCTGCTTCGGCGGCGAACAGCATCGCTTTCAGCACACGTCGCAGGTGCTGAATTGCGACATGATTTACGCGGTCTACCTGCCTCCCCAAGCGGCTGAAGGGCCAGTGCCAGTGGTCTACTACCTGTCCGGGCTGACCTGCACCGATGAAAACTTCGTGACCAAAGCGGGTGCACAGCAGTATGCCGCAGCGCTGGGGGTAGCCGTTGTGGCGCCCGATACCAGCCCGCGGGGCGAGGGGGTGGCAGATGATCCCGAGGGCAGTTACGACATGGGGCTGGGCGCTGGCTTTTACCTCAATGCCACTGAAGCACCTTGGTCAGCGCACTACCACATGTATGACTACGTGGTGACGGAATTGCCGCAGGTGGTGGCGCAGGCCTGTCCGCAGGTGGACATCTCGCGTGCCGCCATCATGGGGCATTCCATGGGGGGGCATGGCGCCCTGACGATCGGACTTAAGAACCCTGATCGCTATGCATCATTCTCCGCATTCTCACCCATCGTAGCGCCGACCCAATGCCCCTGGGGACAAAAAGCGTTCTCCCAGTATCTGGGCGCGGACGAATCAACCTGGGCGAACTACGACACCTGCGTGTTGCTGGGCCAGGCGACCGAGCACCGACCTATACTGATCGATCAGGGCACAGCGGATAACTTCCTCGAAGAGCAGCTCAAGACGCACTTGATTGAGGAAGCCAGTAGCGCTGCCAACTACGCGATTGAGGTGCGCATGCAGGAAGGCTACGACCACAGCTATTACTTCATCGCTTCATTTGTGGAGGATCATCTGCGCTTCCACGCGCGTCACCTGACGAGCTGAAATCGCGTCTGAAGCCGCGCGGGGTTACAGACCGGCAGCGGCTAATTGCTCCCTGAAAAATTCGATGGGTTTCTTACCCTGCACTTTTTTCACCACCTCACCCTCGCGATTGAGGATGTAGCTAGTGGGTAAGGTCTCATTCCAAACGGGATCAATCACACTCACCAGCGTGTCCATATCCAGCTCAGCGTTAATGAAGGAAACCAAAGAGGGAAAGTGCTTGGATTTGAACTCTGCTACCCAGCCCTCGCTATAAGCGTCATCCATGCTGATCGCGAGCAGTCGGAAATCGGCCTCGGGCGACTCCGCCTCCAGCGCCAGCAGATCGGGTATCTCCCGCAAACAAGGGGTGCACCAGGTTGCCCACAGGTTGACGAGCACCACGCGACCCTCACTCGCCGATAACTCCCCGAGCAAGGTATCGCGATCCATCGGCACAAGGATAGCGGGGTCGTGCGGATCGGATGCCAGACCCGTTGTCGCAAAGATCAGGGTGACTGCTGCCAACATCGAAGTATTGAGCCGCGTCATCTGCGCGCCACACCTTGCCCAGGCGCATCAAGGTGCATCACTTGAATCACCTCATTTGCCTGCCAGGCCAAGACGAAACGACCGTCTGGCGTGTTGGCGATCGCCGGATAACCGACGCTCGCGTCACCAGTGGAAAGCTCCTGTACCGGCAAAAAATGTTCTCCACCGTCCAGCGAAAATCGATAATAGATACGCCGCGGGCCATCTACCTTGGCGTGCCATGCGGCCAAAAGAATGTCGCCGATGCTGGCCATTGCCGGACTGTCGCTAACGGCAGCCTCGGGATGAATTTTTT
>JAAEZV010000417.1:1461-2026 GCA_018222695.1 Gammaproteobacteria bacterium | reverse complement strand
CCGGCGGTGACTTCACCTCCACCTATCGCGGATCAGCGGGCGGCAGCCATCTGACAGCGGCTGCCAACCTCGGTTACATGTTCTCGGTATCGGGTTGGCGTATCGGCCCCACGGCTTCCTACTTTTATCTCGATGGAGAGGTCGATGCCTACCGCGAGGAGGCGTCGGGCGATGCCTCCAAGGCCTGGGAACTGTCAGTGGGGGAGAGCAATTTTGAGAAGTCGATTCTGCGCCTTGGCTTGCAGCTGGACTACGCCTGGTTAACGGATTTTGGTGTGGTCATGCCAGGCCTGATACTGAACTACGTCAGTGAATCCAATCGGGGTGACGCGACCACCGGTGCCCAACTCGCCAATGATGTGCAGGGCTTTGGTCAGCTGATCGATATTCAGCGGGAGACTTTGGACGGTCAGTACTGGGATGCCTCCTTCAATCTCGCGGGTCAGTTTGCCTACGGTTTTTCCGGATTCGCCAGTTACCGCATTACAGCCGCCCGGGACGGATACCAGCATCGCGGCTACACCCTTGGGTTGCGCTGGGATCAGGCCTTTTAACGGTCGCCGGC
>JAAEZV010000417.1:0-1451 GCA_018222695.1 Gammaproteobacteria bacterium | reverse complement strand
GTGAGTGCTTTGCCAGCTAACCCGCATGCCGCTTACTTTTCGGGCGACGCGGCGTTGGATCGCCCGTTTGATACCGACATGGTGTCCGGTCAGCTCGAGGTGGCGGGTATGACCCATCAGGGCGGGCGCAGGGAGAATCAGGACCGCTTCCTGATAGATTCCGGACAACAGCTGCTCATCGTCGCCGATGGTGTCGGAGGGCTGAAAGAGGGAGGGCTTGCTGCAGAGCTGGTCTGCCAGTCGGTCCATGCCGACTTACTTGCCGGGTTGTCATTGGAGCGTGCTGTGAGTCGATCCACTGCAGCGATTTCCAAAGAGGCCACTCTGAGAGGGATTGCAGGAGGAATGGCCTCGACTATTGTTGCGGTTCAATGGTCGGGCACACGCTTCCAGCTGGTGTGGGTAGGTGACAGCAGCGCAAGGAGTTATTGGTCAGATTGCTGTCACCGGTTGACTCGAGATCACTCCGAGGTGGCCGAATGGGCCTCACAGGGGATCCATACCGAATCAACGGCCATGGGCCAGCCCCGTAAACACGTGCTCACTCAAGCGCTGGGAGTGACGACCATGGGTGAACTTAGACTCGGTCGTAATGAAGGGGTATTGCGTTCCGGAGAGTGGCTGATGTTGGCCTCCGACGGGGTGACTAACACGCTCAGCCCTGAGGAGATCGCTTCCTGTCTGGATCAGGCACCCAGCGTGAAAGCCGCAGCACAAAGCGTGATGGAGCGGACGCTGGAGTCGCGCCCCACTGACAATGCGACGCTGATCCTCGCGAGGTGGTTAGGGGCGGAGGGCGACGTCGCAGATTTGCCTCGGGTCTACCCCGACTGATCGTTACTTGAGTTTGCGGTGCTTCACCCGGCTGGGCACCGCGGCTTCCGCGCCCACCCGCTGTCGCCGATCATCCTCATACTCTGAGTAGTTACCCTCGTGGAAAACTACGTTGCCATCATCTTCGTAAGCGAGGATGTGGGTAGCCACCCGATCGAGGAACCACCGGTCGTGTGAAATGACCAGCGCTGAACCGGGGAACGCCAGCAGTGCTTCTTCCAGTGCTCTCAGGGTCTCAACATCAAGGTCATTGGTGGGCTCATCCAGCAACAACACATTTGCGCCTTGCTTCAGAAGCTTGGCGAGGTGCAGCCGATTGCGCTCCCCCCCGGAGAGATCTTTTACAAATTTTTGTTGGTCGGAGCCTTTGAAGTTGAAGCGACCCACATACGATCGCGACGGCAATTCGTAATTGCCGATGCGGATAATATCCAAGCCGTCGGAGACCTCCTCCCAGACGGTTTTACTGCCATCGAGATCATCACGGGATTGGTCCACGTAGCCAAGTTCCACCGTTTCACCGACCGTGACGTCACCGCCATCAGGGGTTTCGAGCCCCATCAGGATGCGAAACAGTGTGGATTTACCCATGCCATTGGCACCGATAATGCCAACGA
>JAAEZV010000416.1 GCA_018222695.1 Gammaproteobacteria bacterium | reverse complement strand
GTGGGGAGCCGGTGCCTGGTCAGCCACCGTGCGCCACTTGATGCCGGCCGGGAAACCCGCGCCACCACGACCGCGCAGGCCTGAATCAGTCACCGCCTGCACCACATCGCTACCACTCATGGCGAGCGCATTCTTCAAACCGGTCAGGCCACCGTGGGCCACATAGTCCTCAGGGTCGACCGGGTCAGTGATACCCACCCGCTCATAAATCCAACGGTTCTGGCGCGCGAGGTAATCAAATTCTTCAACGGCGCCGATAAAATTATCCGCCTGCTCGTCGGGCAAGCCGGCATCTATTTGTCCTGCCGTCACATTCGACCAACCCATTCGGGGGCCGTGGCGTTCATCAGCGCGCTCAACCAAAGGCTCCATCCACAGCATGCCGCGGCTGCCATTGCGAATTACCGTCTCACCGCGCGCCTCAAGCGCACTGGCGACGGCATCGGCACCCATGGAGCGGGCAGCCGCGTCGCGGGGCACAAACCAAATGCTCATGCGCCTTCTCCCACCGCCTGCGCCTGCGTGACCGCTGCTTTTAAACGCGCCACGTCGGCACAGCCCATCAATTCGCCGTCCACTAAAGCGGCCGGCCCTAGCGCGCAGTTACCCAAGCAGAAAATGGGCTCATCGACGCCAGTTAGTGCCGCCAGATTGGCGTCATCGCCACAGGCCCTGGCCCAATCGGCTTTGAGCTCGCGGCCGCCCACGGCCTGGCAGGCCTCTGCGGCGCACAGGCGTACCGGCACCGCAGGGGGTGGGGTATCGCGCAGATCGGCGTAAAAAGTGAACACACCGTGCACGTCGGCACGGGAAACGTTGCAGGCCTCGGCAATCATGGCCACGGCGTCGCCAGGCACGTAGCCAAAGTGCGCCTGTACCGCCTGCAGGCACAGCAATACCGGACCGGGCTCGCTCGCCACAATCGGGGCGATGAGCGCTTCGGCCGTATCAGCCTGCCATTCTGGATAACGTGCGTGACTCATTGTGCGACGCAATCTCCCCCAGCATAGACATTCAGGCGGTCTTCCCGCGTGAATCCCACCAGCACCAGTCCATGGGCGCGGGCCAGATCCACCGCCAGCGTGGTTGGACCCGATACGGCAACGATCCCCGCCATGCACGCCCTGAGCGCCTTGGCGACGATCTCGTACGAGACCCGTCCACTGACCACCAACACGTGATCGGTGAGTGGGTATTCCTCGCTGAGGAACGCACTCCCGATCACTTTATCTACCGCATTATGGCGTCCTACATCCTCGCGTACCACCTGCAAACTACCGCCCGGGGCGATGATTGCCGCGGCGTGCAGAGACCCCGTGAGCTCAAACATTTTCTGCTCTTCCCGCATCGCAGCGACCCACGCATGCGCCTGCTGCGGAGTCAGCTGCCAACCCTCGTTTTGCAGGGCAACGCGGGGCTTCGGGGTGGCCTCGATTACCTCGGCACTGCAAATACCGCACGAGCTTGAGGTCAGATAAGCCCGCGCCTTGGGGATCTCCACCGAGGCCGCCACGTCGAGATGAACAGTGTCGACCGCGTCCTCAATACCCTGCGAGCGCGACGCCGCGGCACCCTCTCGGTTGATCGACATAACATCGTTGCGTGCAGCGAGATCTGTCTCGCTGGCAAGCCAGCCTACGGCCAGATCTTCATCGTGGCCCGGGGTGCGCATCGTGGTCGCCAGAATGTCGCCCCCCACCGAGATCGAGAGCGGCGCCTCGACCACGACGGGATCGAAATCGTCTTGCGATGACGCGCCGGAGGCCGTGACCGCGCTCACGCGCCGCACCGGCCTGGGATCCGTCGCGTGAGAAGTCACTAGAAGAGGCCTACAATTTGCCCGTCGACGACGTCGATCTTCTCGCTGGCCGGCGCCTTGGGCAGACCGGGCATGGTCATCACATCACCGCAGATGGCCACGACAAAACCGGCACCCACCGAGAGTCTCACCTCGCGGATATCCATCACGTGGCCATCGGGCGCACCTTTTAATGCGGGATCAGTGGAGAACGAGTACGGGGTCTTGG
>JAAEZV010000415.1 GCA_018222695.1 Gammaproteobacteria bacterium | reverse complement strand
GCCCTTTACAAAGGCCAGCGCGACATTCATGCCAAAGGGCTTGTCGGTGTGGTCACGCATTTTCAGGACCTCGCCGCGGATCGCGTCGAGCTCACCTGAGCCGGTCTCGATAATGCCCATGCCACCGGCATTGCAGACTGCAGAGGCGAGTTGGGCTCTCGCGATCCAGCTCATCGGCGCCTGAATGATGGGGTAGTCGGTCCCCGTGATCTCGGTCACCCGGTTTTTGATCGGCGCGGCGCTCATTTCACCCCCTGCAACATTGGCTCAATCCCGGTGCCGGCGATTAATGCGTCGACGCGCGCCCGATCAGCCGCCGATAACTGCCCGTATTGATCCCGAGTCCACTGCAAACACTTGGCCTGATAGGGGAAGGTCCGCTGGTGCCACCTCGCGCCATCGATCTCGCATTCCCAGGTTTTCTCCTGCGCCATCACGGCCTGCGCATTCGCAAGTTGCGCCGGCGTATAGACCCGCCCGATTTCCTCTAACAATCCTCTGAGACTCGCAGG
Organism: Gammaproteobacteria bacterium; assembly: GCA_018222695.1. Taxonomy (GTDB): domain Bacteria; phylum Pseudomonadota; class Gammaproteobacteria; order Pseudomonadales; family Halieaceae; genus Luminiphilus. The sequence continues at coordinate 1,518 of JAAEZV010000415.1, read as the reverse complement.
CTGATCCTCGATGGCGAACCAATCTGAGTCCTCGGGCATCAGGCCGCTGCCATCCGGCATGCGATCGACCCAGCCGACCGTGCGCGGTGCAACCGCGTGGGCAATCTCTCGCGACGTGGGGTCAAAGCCCACCAACTGACTCAACTGACCAAACAGACCAAAGTCGCCAGCACCCGGGCGGCGGCCCAACATGAAGGGTTGATTAGCGAGATGCGCCTCCATCGCGCCGAGGAACCGCCGATAGCTGGCATCAATAATGGGCGCCGTTTCCTCGTTGGAACCGACCACCCACAGTCTTTCGATCTGTCGCTGGGAGATGAAGTCCTTGAACTGCTGAAACTGCGACTGCGGCATGGAGACATCCATGCTGAGCGGTAACTTGGTGCCGGCGTTGTCGGCATCGGTCGCGAAGTGCCAGCGGTAGTGAAACATGTACTTGGTGCACCACTCGTCGGCGAAGTCCTCAATGAGGTAGTCAATAAAGGCCAGTGCAAGATCCTCTGGCAACACCGACCGGCCAGCATGCTCTGCTTCTAGCCGGCGAATAATCGGCGTGGAGTCGCAGTGCGCGGTGACCTCGCCGCCCTCCTCAAAAAAGAAGGTAGGCATAAAGGTGGGTTTGGGCGCCTCGACCCCCAGTGCCTCGCACGTTGTCTCGGGCTGGCCCCAGGTGATGCTGTAAGGGATGCGACGGTAACGCAGCAGCGCTACCATCTTCTGGGTATAGGGCGAGCCTGTTCCCCCCACCAACTGGACGGGTTCGAGAGACATCGTTGGCACTCCTTGCGGCAGCTTCAAGCGGGCTATATATTGGCATAGATAGTGCCAATAAGTAAGCGCTTGCCGGCCTAAGTCAGCGTGTCACTATGGCTCGCTCGTTGATTCGGGCATCGCGATCGAAGTCGCTTTGGCGTAGCAGTTTGGCTGATCACTGAGGAGAGCACCGAGATGACATCACGACGCAAACTTTGGCTCGGCTCCATCGTGCTCTATGCACTGTTCGTTAGTTGGTACACCGACTTCGGTGGCCCGCTGACAGAAGCCGAAATACAGGCATACATTGCCAAGACTGAAAACCTAGATTTGGGCGGAGACCCCTCAGCTCGCGGAGCGCTGCTTGAGTTTCTCCGCAATGACACGGGTGGCCAGTTTTTGATGTTCAACGCGGTGGATCTGGCGAAAAATCCACCCCAGATAGAGGGCGCACCACCTGATGCCGACGGTCAAACGCTGGTCGATCTGTACATGGAACACATGATTCCCGCGCTGCTTTCCCGCGCGAATCACCCTGTCGTGGTGGGCAAGTCGGTCGCCAACAGTCTGGACCTACTGGGGATTGAAGGGGCCGAAGCGTGGTCGGACGGCGCGATCATGCGGTATCGCAGCCGGCGAACGTTTATCGATATTATCGGTAATCCCGAGTTTTACAGGCGGCACGATTTCAAGTTGGCGGGCCTCGAGAAAACGATCGCCTACCCCATCGAGCCACGGATTTATCTCGGTGACCTGCGTCTACTG
>JAAEZV010000414.1 GCA_018222695.1 Gammaproteobacteria bacterium | reverse complement strand
GTAACCAAGCTGCCCTGCTGCTTGCGAAAGACCTCGACGATGTCGTCGATATCCCCGTCTGTCACTTCCGCGACAGGCTTCTCGATGGACAAGTCATCGATCGAACTGACTTCGACGGTCGGAAACACCTCAAAGGTGGCGGTGTATTCCACGTCCTGACCCGCGTCCATCTTGCGCGCTTCGATATTGGGCTGACCTGCCGGCCGGAGATTTTCGGAAATCACTGCCTCCTGAAATGACTGGCTAATCACTTCGCCCAGCACCTCCTGTCTGACCCCCGCGCCAAATCGCTGCTGCATCACCCGCATGGGGACCTTTCCCGGTCGGAATCCCGGCAAGCGCACATTACGGGCAGCTTCCTGCAGCCGCTTATCGACGGCGGTATCCACCCGGTCAGCCGGCACACCGACGGTCAATCGACGCTCTAATCCGGACGTTGTTTCTACGGAGACCCGCATGTTTGTGCTCCTGAAAAATGCAAGATGTAAGGTATGCGATACCGTTTGTTCGCAGTGGCGCTCTACCCGGTTCAACGCGCGGCGTTGGATGGCTTCGTGGCGGAACTTGGTGCGGAAGGAGAGACTTGAACTCTCACGTCATAAGACACTGGAACCTAAATCCAGCGCGTCTACCAATTCCGCCACTTCCGCACAAAACGCAGGGAAGACCGTGACAGGGCTACCAACGAGGCGCGCGATGTTGTCATAAAAGACCAGTGTTTACAACGATTTCGGGCGGGGACGTCGGGTTCGGAGCGCCCTCTGAGACCGCCCGAGCACCAACGCCATGATGAGAAATGACTCGAGAAACTGCTCTTAAATAAAAACAAATAAAAACAATGGGTTATTCGCTCTATCTAAATTGAATATTAAATATAGCAAGAGCAAAGCAGGTAATATGACGCATTGATCTAAGAATTGGCGGGCCGTGGCTGGATTAATTTGGCGCTTCAGTCATAATGAATTTGTCGCAGTGCCCCTCAAGAAGCCTGACGACACCGGGTATCCCAAGTGCCCGGACTGTGTGTTCGCTGATGTGCCCGCGAACGCACCACTCCTAAAAGTCTATGACTACGGGCCCCTCGGGGCCCGCTTTTTTTCACGTTCTTTTAGATAGATCAGAGCGTGTGGGTGACCCGCTCCGAGGTCAAAGAGCCCGCCAGATGGTTTTCAATTATGGCGGTGATGGTGGCATCTTCGTCTGAAAATTCGATACCGATGCCCGCTTGCCTGTTGCCCTGGGCACCCTCAGGCGTGATCCACACAACGCGTCCGGCAACGGGCAGCTTTTCCGGCTCATCCATCAGCGTGAGCAACAAAAAGACCTCATCTCCAAGGCGATAAGGCCGAGTAGTCGGCACAAACAGACCGCCGTTTTGAAGGAAAGACATATACGCGCCGTAGAGAACGCTTTTGTCCTGAATCGTCAAAGTCAGAACGGATTGCTGATCAGAGTCACTCATCGCCGCACCTTAACTAACTGCACTTTCCCTGCCAAGGCTCGACAAAAATCGTCCGCCAATGTCAGCGAAGGCGGCGTGCTCACGGCTGCGGCACAGGCGAAAAAGCTCTGCGGTGACAATGTCCTTGCCGGGTGTGGCACCTTGTTTGATCCTCGACGACAGTTCCGCCACACAACGATGCAATAACAACCAGCTTTGCGCCTGATCGCAAAACCCATCGGTATCGAACCCGCGCACCTGATCCTCTACCCAAACGAGTAACTCCGACAGCAGCACGCTCAAATCGACGCCGGACCAAGCCGCTGGCGGACCAGCCTGTTGCTGACCAAGACCTGGAAAGCTCGCAACAAGCGCTTCCTTTGCGGCAAGAATATCTGAGTCAGCCAAGAGACGCGCAAAGACCGCTCGCCCCCGCGCCATGTCAAGCAGGTGTTCAGCGTCTGCGGCAGAGCCCTGACCTTGTGAGCTTAACCATTCCAGCGCAGCGTCTTTTTCAACACGCGGCAGACGCAACAATTGGCAGCGCGATCTGACGGTGGGCGGCAGTCGCCAGGCCTCGGCGCTGGAAAGCAGCACCAACGCGTTACC
>JAAEZV010000413.1:1733-2055 GCA_018222695.1 Gammaproteobacteria bacterium | reverse complement strand
CGCCTAGGCTAAGTGGCATCGGGGGAATCGCAGTCATTGAGAGCTGTCGCAGAACAAGGGCATCACGCATAGCGCCTTTAGGATCGAACTGAAAACACACTGACCCAATATCGAGCAATACACAATCATCATGCTTCGGAAATTTGGCGCCAGTGTCACCTTTTGCTAAGGACTTCGTGCGCCCATCAACGTTAATTTAACGCCGGTACTTGTCAGCTTTGACTACCCAATCGCAGGAAGCTGTAGTGATTTTGAGCGCCCGATGGTCATGCCAGAATCCTTCGCTAGCCAAACTCTTGGCCGGCGTCATATTGCTGTGGCC
>JAAEZV010000413.1:0-1723 GCA_018222695.1 Gammaproteobacteria bacterium | reverse complement strand
TGGCCGATGGCGGCGCTAGCCGGCACTGCGAGCGTGCCTTTTGAAGCGGGCTTTATTGGCGAGATCGGCAATAACGGCAGTAAGTTGAATGAAGCCGACAATATTCAAACCTTTTCCACGCTGGGCATAGAACGCGCAACCTTTTCTCAGGACACCGACTCAGGCCAGTTTGAAGAACAGTCAACACTCCAAGGGAACGACATCTCGGGAACGCTAACTCTGCTGCTTGCCAGCGATCAGACAGTGGTGATCAGCGGTGCAATAGTGTGGCGTTATCCCAGTGGAGGTGGCCCTTCACCAGCATATAGCTTGGGTTTTATTCCCGCGCCGTCGACTAATGTCTCGTTCAGCTACGGAAGCGGCAATACCTATATTGTGACGGGCAGTGACGTTAATACCCAGAACCCTTCAAGCAACATTGGGCTCCGCAATATCAACGCCGACTATGACGATGGCACGGAGGATGGCGAGACTGTTCAAGGCAATGCCGCAGGCGCCCTCGATGCACTAAACGACTACTTAGAGGATGCCCTTCAAGAAGCTCCTGACACTTCTGTAAGCGTGGTCAGCCAAACGACGACCGACACTACGCCGGTCATCACCGGCAGCCTATCCAGCGCGCTGGCGGACGGCGAATCCCTCGAAATTATTGTCAATGGCGTGGTGTATGACGGGGGCAACGTTACTGTGCAAGGCACCACCTGGAGTATCCAGGTGCTCGTTGCCATCCCTCTTGGGACTTATGACGTGACCGCATCGATCATCGATTCGGATGGGTTTTCTGCAGAAGATGGCACCAACTCGGAGCTGGTCATTGTCGACGTGGTCACGTATTCCATCGGCGGCACGATCGTCGATCTCTCTGATGGCGGCACGCTGATACTGGCCAACTCAGACGGTCAGGAGCTCACCATTAATGGCCCAGCAGACAGCTTCACGTTTTCTAACCCGTTGGCTGACGGCAGTGGTTACAGCGTGAGCGTCGCACAGCAGCCTGATGGCCAACGCTGCGTGGTCAAAAGAAAACAAGGAACCATCAATGGCGCCGCAGTAGATGATATCGAGGTGAAATGCCTCGAACGGAACATCAACTCAGACGGGTCGTCTGGGGGAGTCAACAACGATTCATGCGCAGGCCTCAAATCCCAATCCAGCCGCTTCAAGGTGCCGGACAATCCCCCCGATAATTTTGATTTTCCCTACGGGGTCTTCGAATTCCGCGCTGAAGAGTGCGACGTGGGCGCGACAATTGAAATAGTTTTGCAATTTCCTCAAGCGCTACCCTCAGACACCCAGCACTGGAAACTCATTAATGGTACTTGGGTGGATTGGACGGACCGGGTCAGCATTGTTGGCAACAAAATTACCTTCTCAATTACCGACGGTGGCGAGGGCGACACCGATGGTGAAGAAAACGGGGTGATCATCGATCCCAGTGGCCCCGGGATGCCGTTAATTGTCACGGCGGCTTCTTACTCCGTCTCGGCAACGGCAGGCACAGGCGGCAGTGCTGCCTGTACCCCCAACCCGGTGGCGTCAGGAGGTTCGAGCACTTGTGCCGCCACTGCCGACACGGGTTATGAGTTCGATAGCTGGAGCGGGGACTGCGCCGGTCAAGGCGCAACCTGCTCCCTGAGCAACATCACCAGTGATCAGAGCAGCACCGCGAGCTTTACCGCTCTCACCTATTCCGTCTCTGCCACCGCAGGCACAGGCGGTAGCG
>JAAEZV010000412.1:774-2056 GCA_018222695.1 Gammaproteobacteria bacterium | reverse complement strand
AACTGCCAGTTCTGCACGCGAATTTCACGACCCTCCTCAACAAAAACAGGGCCGTTATCACGCATCCAGGCGCTGTCATTCGGGATATCGTGCCAAGTGATGAAATCGTGGTCAGGATTACAGCCTGCGCTGAGTAAAGCTGCCCTCGCCTGGTGGAGCACCTGCGGCGACTGATAGAGCACGTGCAACTTTTCATACTGGATGATGATGCAACTGAAAGCGGCAAAGGCCTCTTCATAAGTTTTTTCCCACTCGCCCGGCCACTGTAGCCAAATGGCCTCCTGTGGCTCCCATTCGGCGGGCACCCGGCGCTCCGCAGGAGCTTTTACAACAGGGTATGACTGCGGTTCGGCCGCAGTGGGACTTCCCGCCAAGTTGTCAGCCAAAGCATTCGTCACGGGCAGCACGGCGCCACACAGAAGGGACAAAAACTTTTGGCTCATTTGTTATTGCCGCGTTATTGCAGTGCACACACGGTACGCAGTGCCTATCGGATTTTCAAACGACCCGTGTGGGTGAATTGTTTGAAAATGTTGTCACCGAGCAGCACCTGTATGAGCATGAGCAGCTCACAGCATTCATACGTCGGTCTCGCCATGAAGCATTTATGAAGCGCGGTCAAATTGAAATCGTCGGTATCGGCCGGGTTGGTCGATCCTCACCTCGCTAGCGGCGAATTTTCTGATCTTACACACTGACCCATTGGACCGGGTTACTGCACAGCATAGTGTAACCTTTACTTCTCTCTTTGCGGGTGTTACCTTTACGTTACATTTTGCACTGATAAGAAGGACCCCATGATTGGCGAAGTTATCCCCGTAATCGGCGTTCTCACTGGCCTCATTGTGCCGATCGCCGTTTTTATCTGGCTTTATCACGAGGAGAAAGGCAAGCGCGAGGCAGTGATCGAAATTGCCAAGCACCTCGACGACCCTGCCAAAGTTGAGAGGCTATTGGGGCTCTTCGACGAGCGAAAAAAGGCGCCCATCGATTACCGGCGGGGCGGCGTCATTACGCTGTTTGTCGGTGTGGGTATCTACCTGCTGGGTGCGGTGGCTTTCGGAAATTTTTTTGAAGGAGTCGGCCTATTAGTAGGCGCCATCGGTGTTGGCACAATGATCGCGGGCTACCTCTACCCCAACACCGGCGAGGAGCTCACTGACGCCGTCGAAGAATTTGAGAAGCGATAAAGGCCCGTCGCTTTGGGTAAGCATCACGAAAAGCTACTGAACAACCTCGAGGCCGCGCGTAAATCCGCCGGCCTCACTCAGCAGCAATTGTC
>JAAEZV010000412.1:0-764 GCA_018222695.1 Gammaproteobacteria bacterium | reverse complement strand
CCATCGGTATTGGCACGATGATCGCAGGCTATCTCTACCCCAATACCGGCGAGGAACTTACTGACGCCGTCGAAGATTTTGAGAAGAGATAGCGGCCTGTCACTTGGGCAAGCATCACGAAAAACTGCTGAACAACCTTGAGGTCGCGCGTAAATCTGCTGGCCTCACTCAGCAGCAATTGTCTGAGCTCGCAGAAGTTTCCAGAAAAAGCATCAACGCCATTGAGAATGGCGTGTATGTGCCCTCCACCGTACTCGCATTGAAAATTGCGGAGACGCTAGGATGCAGCGTTGAGGACCTTTTCCGATTGCCCGACCGCTAAGGGAAAACGCATTATGACGACAACGATTGACCACATCATCATCGCAGTCCCTGACCTCGCTGAGGCGAGCGCTGACTACAGCACCCTGCTGGGCCGGGCCCCGAGTTGGCGGGGTGCCCACCCCGATTACGGCACCGCCAATACGCTATTCAAATTGGATAACACCTATATCGAACTGCTTGCCCCGCAAGGCGAGGGCATGGCGGCGGATATCGTTAACGGCATTTTGAATGCCCGCGGCTCCTGTCTAGGCGGGTTGGTGTTTGGTACGGAAAGCGCCGACGACTTTATCTCCCATGCCAGATCGCAAGGACTGGAAGCATCAGACCCCGTGCCCGGCCATGGTGTCGATGAACAAACGGGCGCCGAGCGCCGCTGGCGCAACATGTTTTGGGACCCCGCGGCGGCGCGAGGCATCTTCTCTTTCTGCATTGAACATGAC
>JAAEZV010000411.1 GCA_018222695.1 Gammaproteobacteria bacterium | reverse complement strand
GCATTGCGGTGATGTACCACGGCAAGCTGGTGGAAGAGGGCTCTACCGCGCAGGTATTTGAAACGCCCCAGCAAGACTACACCCGGTCATTACTGGCCGCGATCCCAGGCACCAACGCTGCCTGAGGACCCACCAAAGGTAGCGCTAGTCTGCGCTACAAAGTAAACCCAGAGTCCAGCGTGACTAATTGGCCGGTCACGTAGTCGGAACCCGTGATCAGCGACAAAATGGTGTCCGCCACATCCTCGGGCGTGACCACATGTCCCAAGGGTGTCTGATCCGCGAACATCTTTTTCAGGCCCTCGTACTGCTCGGCATCGCCCCCACCCCATGTATTGAAAGCCCAGTCGCCATCAATCAAGCCCGGTAGCACCGCGTTAACGCGGATCTTTTTCTTGCCCAGTGTTTTAGCAAGCGTTCGCGTCAGGCTATTCATGCCCGCCTTGGAGGCGCAGTAGGCGATTGAGCTACCGTTGGCAGTTGTGCTCGCAATACTTGAGGTCATGACAATCTCGCCACCCCCAGCGGCTTCGATGTGGGGCGCCGCTTCGCGCGACATCGTGAAGGCGCCGACCAGATTAACCCGCAGTGTGCGGAGCCAAATGTCTTCGGTGAGGGCGTCGAGTTGATCGTGGGGGACAAAGGTGGTGGTGCCCGCGTTATTGATCAACACGTCGAGCTGCCCGAAATGCTCCACCGTGGTCGCGACGAGTCGTTTACAGTCAGCTTCTTCTGAAACATCTGCTTGCACTGCCAGTGCACGACCACCCACCTCTTCCACTTTGGCAACAACGGCTTCGGCCGCTTCGGCCGAGCGGCTGTAGTTCACCACTACCCGGGCGCCTATCTCGCCAAGTTGGGTCGCCAACGCGGCGCCCACACCTGAACTGGCGCCGGTAATCAACACTACTCGATCTGCTACATCCATCCTCACCACTCTCCGACAGGGCTATTTAATCCGAGGCAGTGTATCGGCTGAGCACCGTTTCGCCACCTTTTCGAGGCTGAGTGCGGATTAGAGGGAGTGTAAGTGGCACCGCACCGACAATGGCGAGGAGGAGCCGTGAGGCGGCACCTCCCACCTCACGTTGCGCTCGAGGCGCTTACGCCAACTGCAGCGGCAGTGAGCGCAGGCGCTGCCCCGTGGCCTTGTACACGGCATTGGCCACCGCAGGCGCGATGGGCGGGAGGCCTGGCTCGCCCACACCGGTGGGCTTGGTGCCACTGTCGATGATGACGACCTCAATTTCAGGGGACTCATCCATACGCAGCATCGGGTAATCGTGGAAGTTGCTTTCCTTGATCGCCCCTGCCTCAAGGTTGAGTCCACCATAGAGCGTAGCCGTGAGACCGTAGATCACGCCGCCCTCAATTTGTGAGCGCACGATATCGGGGTTCACCGCCTGACCACAGTCGAGCACGCAGGTCACCTTGTGCACGCGGATCTTTCCGTTCTCCACCGACACCTCAGCGATCTCGGCGACGTCGGTATAAAAAGAGTGATGCGCCGCAAAGCCAAGGTGATGACCCGCGGGCGGGTTCATCTTGGCCATGTGCTCACCCGCAACCCGAATGACGTTATTGAGGCGCGGCGCGTTCTGGGTGTTCTGCAAACGGAACGCCACTTCATCCATACCCGCGGCCTCGGCCATTTCATCGATCATCGATTCCTTGGCAAAGGCGGTATAGGAATGCCCCACCGAGCGCCAGAAAGTCATGGGCAGCTCGTGATCGACCGTCATGTGGGTCACCCGGGTGTTGGGGTGATCGTAGTCTTCAAACAACCCCTCGGTACTCGACTCATCCGTCGCAAATTTCTCGAAGTACCACTCGCTCAAATTAGCGACGCCTTCGATCATCCCGTCGCCCATCCAGGAGTAGAGAGCCGGCAACAGCGAACGGAAGGTATCAGGGGAAATATCGGCACCGGCGCGCGCGGCGTCCCAAGCGATCAGGTTGCCGTCATGATCGACACCCGCCTTGATGCGCATCAGTGACGCCGGGCGGAAGGGCCCCTGCTGAATGTCATCCTCGCGGGTCCAAACCAGTTGGATCGGCTTG
>JAAEZV010000410.1 GCA_018222695.1 Gammaproteobacteria bacterium | reverse complement strand
CCTCTGCAACTACGACTGCATCCGCGGGTGCCTCGACCGCGCCCGCATCAGGGGAAGCGTTGTCACTGCCAGCCTCGTTCATCGCCACCTCAGTGGTGGCTGACGCTTCGGCTCCAGCGTCCGCCGCGGCAGCGGCCTCAGGTGCCTCAGGCACCACTGGGGGCGGGGTGATGCGCCGCCAGGCTTTGTCGTAATAGCTGCGGGAATCAGACCGGCGCCCCATCCATCGCGCCCAGTCACCGAGCCTTGTCAGATCGCGGGCTTGCTCTCCGGCAGACGAGCCGTTCACCAACTTCAGGCCGAATATGGTCGACAATACTGCCTCGCCTCGCCGGTAGGCGCCGCCCAGTGCAGAGGTTTGACGATAGCTGGTGCCATCGAAGGGGCTGTTGCTCGCATTCTCCCGTTGCAAGTCTGCAAACCGGTACTGAAGCCTCAACATACCCTCGAGCGGTTTCAAGAGTTCCAACGACCGATCGCCGTAAAGCTGCGTGCTCTGGTTGTAGGCGAGCCGGTAGTATTCCCAGCTTCGTGCGAGATGCTCGGGGTGGGCCTCCTGATCGCCGAGACGCAAGTCCCAGGCCTGCTCAGCCCACTCGCCCTGATCAATCAGTGCGGCGATCGAGGCAGGCGTGCCGGTCAGCGCCTCGGATTCGACCCGGGCCAGATAGCGCTGATGCTCGTCGACCTCGTCGAACCTGCCCAGTGCAATCAGACTGCGGATCTCAGCGCGCAGCAGCGGGATTTGGTCAGCAGCGTACAGACCTGACTGGACGCGACTCACGTGCACGCCACGCTTCAGGACCTTGGCCGCTTCGGCATGACGATCCAGCGCCTGCAAGTTAAGCCCCAGTCCCAGCAACTGCTCGGTAAGGCCGGGTGCGAAGGCACCGGCGCTCTCTTCCATGGACTCGATGTAATTGCGATAAACCCCCAGGGCACTGGGCTCAGTGGGGGGCGGGGGTGCCCGTTCGGGCTCCAATGGTGCCGCCATATCGATTACGATGGGCGCCGCTTCGGTTTCGGCGGGGGCGTCGCTCGGGTTCTGTGCCACAGATATAAGCGGGCCGACCCCAATCAAAATCAGGGTCAGTAGCGGCAATCCATGCCTCGCTGACGGGCGGCGCGTATGGGCCAAGATCCCTCTCCGGCGCGTAATACGGCCAATCAGTATAGATCGATGTAGCGAAAAAAAGCACTTAAGGGGCGGAAGTCCGGTTCAATGTGCCTGAACGGATACCGGACAAAGGCCGCCAAGGCGGAAAGAGGAGCAGTATGAGTCAGTTTTTATCCCACACCGCGGTGTCATCACAGGGGAATTCGCGGTGGCAGGCTGAGGTGCATCGGGGCTGGCGGATTGGCTCGGTAGCTAACGGCGGCTATGTGCTCGCGCTGGTGGGCCGCAGCTTGTCTGAAGCGCTGAATCAGCCTGACCCCCTGAGCATCAATGCGTTTTATCTGGCGCCGGTGGCGTTAGGGCAGGTGGAAGTATCGGTAGAGTCACTGTCCGAGACCCGCAGTACCCACTTTGCCAGTGCTGATCTCAAGCAGGAGGGCCAGCTCAAGTTGCGCGCCACTGCGGCCTACACCGACCTCGATCGACTCAGCGGCCCGGATTGGACCAACGTTGCGCCGCCCGAAGTGCCTGCCTTCGATGATGTCGCCGCGCCCGCCATGTCGCACCTCGAGATTCACCAGAGCATTGATCTCCGCATGGTGCAGGGCGCGGAGGTGTTCACCGACGGCAAGACCAACGACTCGGGTGAGTTCATTGCCTGGCTGGCGCACAAGGACGGCGCTGCGCCGGAGCCGATTGATCTCTTGATGTTTGCCGACATCATGCCGCCGCCGATCTTTACGATTTATGGCGCTTACGGGTGGGTGCCGACGGTGGAACTCACCGTGCAGGTGCGGCGCAAGCCCGCGGCGGGCCCGCTCTTGGCGCGGCACACTACCCGTCAAGTGACCCGCGGCGTGGCTGAGACCGACACCGAGATCTGGGATGTGAATGGCGATCTGGTTGCCATGGCGCGCCAGACCTACAAGGTGCGGATGCCGAAGGC
>JAAEZV010000019.1 GCA_018222695.1 Gammaproteobacteria bacterium | reverse complement strand
GTGCCGCCTCGATGGCCAGCGTGCCGGTACCACAACCGGCGTCAATCAATGTGCTACCGGTCAGATCTTCAGGCAACCAGCTCATCAGCGTCTCACGCATCGCGTCACGACCACGACGGACCGTGCGACGGATACGGCTGACGGGTGCATCCGATGTGAGCGCGGCCCAGGCATCGGCAGCGGTGCGATCGAAATAGGTTTCGATCTCATCCCGTCGGGTTTGATAATTCACTGATGCCATCAATCAAATCCCAGGAAGTCGAACAGGTCACGGTCTTTCATCGGCTCGCAGGGCAGCGGATCGGTTCCCGCCCACAATTGCTCGGCGAGCTGCAGATATTCATCACAGACCTCGCTCAGACCCGGTGCATCGTCGAGCTCAAACAGCGTCGACTTTTTCAAACGGCTGCGCCTAATCACATCGAGGTCCGGGAAATGGGCCAGCCGCTTAAGACCGACTGCTTCGTTGAAGCGATCAATCTCATCAGTTGCGGCACTACGGTTGGCGATCACACCACCTAAGCGCACGGCATAGTTCTTCGACTTGGCCTTGATGGCTGCAGCGATGCGGTTCATCGCAAAGATAGAATCAAAATCGTTGGCGGTGACGACCAGCGCACGCTCCGCATGCTGCAGGGGCGAAGCAAATCCGCCGCAGACCACATCACCGAGCACGTCAAAAATGACCACGTCGGAGTCGTCGAGCAGATGGTGCTGCTTGAGCAGCTTCACAGTCTGACCCACCACGTAACCGCCGCAGCCCGTGCCCGCGGGCGGCCCGCCCGCCTCGACACACATCACACCGTTATAACCCTCGTGAACGTAATCCTCTGGGCGAAGTTCCTCAGCGTGGAACTCAACCGATTCCAGCACATCGATCACGGTTGGCATCAACGCCTTGGTCAGAGTAAAGGTGGAGTCGTGCTTGGGATCGCAGCCAATCTGAATGACGCGCTTGCCGAGCTTGGAAAACGCTACGGATAAATTTGATGAGGTGGTGCTCTTGCCAATGCCGCCCTTCCCATAGACAGCAAAAACCTTGGCAGTGGTCTGCATTAGATCCTCTTCTAAATGGACCTGAACGCTGCCCTCACCGTCGCCGATGTTATTGACCGGAATGTGTTGATTGGGTGAATTCATGCTGCCACCTCCCCTGTGACACCTTCGAGGAAGTCCTCGAGATCTTCTCCTGCCCGTTTCAGGGCATCGATGCTCTCGTCATCGGCCCCCCAGTACTCTCTTTCCTGTGCTTCTATGAGCCGGTTGGCCAACCTTGCGGCCGACACCGGGTTGAGCTCGGCCAGACGACGACGCATGTCCTCATCCAGCACAAAGGTTTCGGATAATTGCTGGTACACCCAGGGTGCGACGTCGCCGGTCGTAGCCGACCAGCCCATGGTGTTGGTGATATGCGCTTCGATCTGGCGCACACCCTCATAACCGTGATCGAGCATCGACTCGTACCATTTGGGGTTCAGCAACCGCGTGCGGGTCTCTAGGGCCACCTGCTCATTGAGTGTGCGCACGCGACCGGTGCCGCCTGAAGTGTGGTCTGCGATATAGACGGGGACCCGCTCTCCCCGGGCGCGTTGCACCGCGCGACTAATGCCGCCCAATGTGCCGAAATAATGGTCAACGGTGGTGACGCCGAGCTCAACGGAGTCGAGATTTTGATAGGCGAGATCAACATCCTCGAGGACGCGATTCAGCAAATCTGACTGCTGCGACACCTTGCCATGCCGGTCGTAGGCAAAGCCCTTTCGCTGGGTGTAGCAATCAGCCAACTCTTCTTCGTCTTCCCAGCGACCGCTGTCGAGCATCAGGTTCACGTTGGACCCGTAGGCGCCTTCGGCGTTACTGAAGACGCGTAGCGCTGCCTGTTCGAGATCACAGCCATGCTCTTCCTGATAGGCGAGCACGTGCTTCCGCACGAAGTTTTGCTCAATATCTTCATCTGCTGTCGCGGCCAGCCAGCTAGCTTCGGCGAGCAACTGGGTTTGCATGGGCAGCAGATCTCGGAAAATCCCGGACAAGGTCACCAACACGTCGATCCGGGGACGGCCCAACTGCTCTAGGGGCAGCAGGCGTGCACCAACCACTCGGCCATAGCTGTCTTGTCTGGGCTCCGCGCCCAACAAGGCCAGCGCCTGCGCGATGCTGACGCCCTCGGTCTTGAGATTGTCGGTGCCCCATAGCACCAAAGCCACCGATTCCGGCAGCGCGCCCGCATCAGCCTGATGGCGCGCCAGCAATTGTTCAGCCTGTCGGCAACCCTCGGAGTGAGCAAAACTGGCCGGGAGTCGGAACGGATCAAAACCGTGGAGATTACGGCCGGTGGGCAGGATCTCGGGTGCCCTGAGCACATCGCCACCCTTTACCGGCTGAATAAATCGGCCATCGAGTGCCCGCAGGATCGCGCGCAGCTCGTGGTCCTCGCCCAGCGTGGTAGCAGCCTCAACCAAAGTTTGAGTCAGCGTGGCTGGCGCGTCTTCTGCTGCATCACGCATGGCGTCTCTCAGGACGACTTCAAGAGATCCCGCATCCTCAGCTTCAATCGCGCGGGTAAACGCAACAGCATCAATGCTCGAAGCACCGCCAGACTCCGCCATCGCCAACAGCAGCTCATGCCGATCATCGGTCTTGAGCGGTTCACCCACGACATGAAGCCCAAAGGGAATCAATGCCTGCTCGATCTCATCGAGTTGATCGCGCACCGCAGACACTCGTTCTGCCCATTGATCCGGCGCCCACTCGACATGCTCTTCGACCAACTCACAGCGCACAGCAAGCGCCTGCACCGTATCAATCATCGGCTGCTCGGCATCACGCTCAATATCAGCCGGACGCTGTCGCCAGTGATCGATGGCAGCACGCAAATCCACCAAGTGCCGATAAAGGTCTGAGTGAGTCACCGGCGGGGTTAAATAACTGATCAGTGTCGAAGCCGCACGGCGCTTGGCGATCAAACCTTCAGATGGATTGTTCGCCGCATAGAGATAGACATTTGGCAAATCAGCAATGAGTCGGTCGGGCCAGCAGTTGCCGGAGAGGCCTACCTGCTTGCCGGGCATAAACTCCAAAGAGCCATGGGTGCCAAAATGCAGCACGGCGTTGGCACCAAAGTCTTCCCGTAGCCATCGATAGAAATTAGCGAACGCGTGGGTTGGCGCAAGCCCGCCCTCAAATAACATCCGCATGGGGTCGCCTTCATACCCCATCGGCGGCTGGATTCCGACCAGCACATTGCCAAATGACTCGCCGAGCACAAAAAGGTGCTGACCGTCGGTCCATTCCTTACCTGGAGCCGGCCCCCATTGTTGCTCTATCTCTGCAAGCCAGGGCTCTGCCCGCACGTGGTCATCGACCGGCACGCGCTGATACACATTGGCTTCGGCGCCAAACTGCTTCGCGTTGCCTTTGAGAATGGCGTCGCGCAGTTCGGCGTGAGAGCCCGGAAGCTCCACGTGGTACCCCTCATCCCGCATGGCGGTGAGCGTATTGAACAGCGACTCGAATACGCTGAGGTGCGCCGCGGTGCCTGCGGCGCCACTGTTCGGTGGAAAGTTGAACAAGACGATCGCTACTTTGCGCTCGGCAATGGGCGCGTGCCGCAACGCGACGAGTCGCGCCACACGATCCGCGAGACGATCGATCCGCTCGGGTGCCGGTTGCATGTCAAATTTTTCACCCGCTGAAAGCTCAGAGCGACCGCCGAATACCATGGATCCTGTGGCGCCATCGAGCTCCGGAATCGCCACCATCATGGTCGCCTCGACGGGCATCAGACCCATGGACGAGGACTCCCAGTCCTGAAGGCTTTGAAATTCGAGACCCTGCACAGCCAAATACGGTACGTCGAGGGCCTCCAGCATTTCCTGCGCTGCGTCGGTGTCGTTGTAGGCAGGGCCGCCGACCAAAGAGAAGCCTGTCAGCGATACCACCGCATCGACGATCGGCTCACCTTGATCCATGAAGAAGGCCTTGACCGCGGGTCGCGCATCGAGCCCCGAGGCGAAAGCGGGAATCACCCGCATGCCACGTGACTCAAGGGATTCAATGACCGCGTCGTAATGCGCACTGTTGCCCGACAACGCGTACGAGCGCATCAGCAGCACACCCACCGTCCCCTTCACTGCTTTTGTCGCCGCTTTACCCAGCAGCTTAGGATCATCGGTAATGCGATCCGGCAGACGTTGGTGGTAAAGACCCGTGTCGGGATACTCGATAGGAGGCTCGTAAGCGAGCGCATCTCTGACGGCAGCGTGAGCATCGCTCGCATAGCGGTTTATCAGAAACGCCATCATTCGCGCCAGATTCGTTTCAGAGCCCGCCAGCCAATACTGAAGAGTCAGAAAATAGGCGCGTACATCCTGAGCCGTGCCGGGAATGAATCGCAGTAACCTCGGCAGGCGGCGTAACATGGACATCTGTTGCGCACCGGCGGACCGACCCGTTTTGTCGCCACCACCACGCAATCGTTTTAAAAGGGCCAGCGCACCCGTTGCCTCCTTGTCCATGCGGAATCGGCCCATGCGGGTCAATCGCATGATCTCGGGGGCCGACATGCAACAAATCATGGCATCACACGCCTCACAGCGATCAGCCAACGCGGCGCGAACCGCTTCAATATGGGCCTCGAGAAAGAGCATGGTGACAATGACAATGTCACCCTTAGCGATCGCTGCGAGAGTGTCATCCAGCGCCGCCGGGTCGCGGTCCCACTCGGTCGCCGCATGGGCTGACACAGAAAGTGCCGGCACCTGTTTGGAGAGCGCATCGGCGGCCCGTGACCATGCGCCGCTGACGTGGTTATCGAGGGTGACCAGTACCACCCGCAGGGGATGGTTGGTCTTAGCGACTGAAGTGCGCTTTCGCTTCATACAGCGTCTCGACATCAATCACGGAAAGCCCCTGCTCCTGAGCAAAGTGCTCGGTATTTCGCCGCGCCTTTCCGCGAACGAAGAACGGGATTTTTCTCAATTCTTTCTCGGCAGACACCGCCCAAGCCACGGCACCTGGCTCCGGTGAAATCATGGGCGTCACATTGTCTGGCTGCTGCGCACCGCCACCACCCTCGCCGCCGAGGTGGGAAGGCACCGCGCCGTCGTTGAACTCAAAGTCGTCGCGGAACATGGTGAGCAAGTGCTCCTCCAGACCCATGATCAACGGGTGAACCCAGGTGTCGAAAATGACATTGGTGCCTTCAAAGCCCATTTGCGGCGAGTAGCGCGCCGGATAATCCTGAACGTGGGCAGGCGTTGATATCACCGCGCAGGGGATACCCAGGCGTTTGGCAATGTGGCGCTCCATTTGTGTGCCCAGCACTAGCTCCGGTTGCAGTTCGGTGACCGCCCGTTCGACAGCGAGGTAGTCGTCGGTAATGAGGGCTTCGAGCCCGTACTCGGTCGCCAGTGCACGCACATCACGGGCGCGCTCCCGGCTGTAAGTGCCCAGCCCAACAACCTCAAAACCCATTTCGTCCCGCGCCATTCGCGCAGCCGCCAGTGCATGGGTCCCGTCCGCAAAAATAAAGACCCGCTTACCCGTCAGATAAGTCGAGTCCACTGAACGGCTATACCAGGGAAGGCGACTCTCGCCCACTGCATCGGGATCAATATCCAGCCCTAGCGTGTCGATGACCTCAGCAATGAAATCGCGGGTGGCACCCCAACCCAGCGGTACCGAAGAAATCGTCGGCTGCTTAAATTGGCGCTTCAGCCAATCGCAGGTCAGCTCGCCCACCTCGGGTGCCAAATTCACGTTGGCATCGGCCTCTGGGATCCTCAGCAGATCATGGGGCGTCGCATCGAGAGGTGCGACCACATTGACCCGCACGCCCATGCTCTCCAACAAGCGACGAATCTCGATGACATCGTCACGACAACGAAAGCCCAGCTTGGTGGGACCAATCAAATTCACCGAGGGAGGCTGATCGGCCGGCCGCAGTGGCTGCTCCTCTCCCGGCTTGGGTGCCTTCGCGGCCAATAATCCCCGCACCAGCTGATAGAACGTCTCGCTTGCGCCCCAGTTTTCCTTGCGCGTATAGGCAGCCATCTCGATGGGAATTATCGGTGCGCTGAGGCCTGCACCTTTCGCGAGCGCACCGGGCTGATCCTGAATCAACTCGCCCGTGCAGGATTCCGCCACCAATAGCACCTGAGGCTGATAGCGATCGCAGGCGCCCTTGAGCGTTTCGATCACCATCTCCGCTGTGGAGCTGCCCAGATCCCTGGCCTGGAAAGTTGTCCAGGTCACAGGCGGTCGACGACCTTCGCGCTCGATCATCGTGAACAACAAGTCGGCGTAGGTGTCGCCCTGAGGCGCATGGAGAACAAGGTGCACATCGCGCATGGATGCAGCGATACGAATCGCACCGACATGGGGTGGTCCTTCATAGGTCCATAGCGTCAGCTCCATGAACCCACCTCTAGTTGCCGCTCTCTCGCCAGCGGTCTGGCAAACAAGCCGGCGAGATCAGCGACCTGATCGAAGCCCTGAATCGGGGTGAAGACGAGCTCGATCGACCATTTGGTGCGCAACCCCTCGGCCTCTAATGGATTCGCAATGCCCATGCCGCAGACCGTCAGATCAGGACGATGGTTTCTTACCCGCGCCAGCGCCGAATCCAGATCGGACCCCTCAACCAGAGACACGTCGCGACCGAGCCGCCGCAGCTCTTCTGACATCAGCGTCTGGTCCAGAAATGGTGTGGCCACCTCCGTCAGTGACATGCCGCACTCATCTCGCAGGAATCGGGCGAGCGGGAGCTCCAACTGGGAATCGGGCAGGAAGTGGATAGTGCGCCCCTGCAGCGACTCGCGGACTTTGGCGAGTGACTTTTGCGCACGCGCCATCGGGATGGCCAAGGCCTCGTGCACAGTCTCGGCACTGTGGCCCCATTCCGCCGCGGCGGCCTGAAACCAGGCGAGCGTGCCCTCGATACCGAGTGGGTATGGGGCAGACACCAATTTCGCGCCGCGTTTACAGAGCGCCGTCACGGTGTCACTGAGATAGGGTTGGGCGAGCAGCACGCGGGTGCCGGGACCCACCGGCGGTAAATCGTCGGCCCGGGCCGCTGGAAAAAAGTCCACATCCACGATGCCGAGCTGCGCGAAATGGCGGCGAAACTGCTCCTCGATAATGTCGGCCAATGTGCCGACCACCATCAGGCGCTGGGCACCTTCAGGCGCTGCAGGCAGGTCAGGCACCATGCTCGCAAGACATTGATCCTCGCCCTGCGTGAACGTGGTCTCGATACCCGAGCCACTGAAGGCGGAAATGCGGAGCCGATTCTCGTGCACCCCCTGCAAGCGGGCCGCGGCATTAGCAAGGTCGAGTTTGATCACCTCAGAAGGGCAGGAACCCACGAGGAAAAGCCGTCGAATATCCGGGCGGCGCGCCAACAGTTCTGAAACAACTCGGTCGAGTTCTTCGTGGCAATCCGCCATGCCGGCCAGATCACGCTCACCGAGAATCGCAGTCGCAAAACGTGGCTCCGCGAAAATCATGACGCCCGCCGCGGATTGCAGTAGGTGGGCGCAGGTGCGGGATCCCACGACCAGAAAGAACGCATCCTGAATGCGACGATGCAGCCAAATGATGGAAGTCAGTCCGCAGAAAACAGCGCGCTCACCCCGCTCGGTGGTGACCTCGGGTAACGTGTCGGCGTCGGCTCGCGCAATCACCTGACTCACGATTCGAAGGCTCCCTGCGCACCCATCACTGTGGGCGATGCGCCAAGATCGGCAGCCGATGTTTGTTTCGCTGCCTGAAATTTCAACAGGAACTGGAGTGCGTTCAC
Organism: Gammaproteobacteria bacterium; assembly: GCA_018222695.1. Taxonomy (GTDB): domain Bacteria; phylum Pseudomonadota; class Gammaproteobacteria; order Pseudomonadales; family Halieaceae; genus Luminiphilus. The sequence continues at coordinate 6,891 of JAAEZV010000019.1, read as the reverse complement.
GACGTAGCTGGCGTATGCCGCAAGGGCCACCCACATTTGCTCGGTCGGCGTGCCCCACCCTGCCAACCACATGACCACATAGGCGGTGTGGAGCGCCATCACCAGCATGCTCACCACGTCCTCCCAGAAAAATGACGGTGCGAACAGATAGCGGCCAAAGACGACTTTTTCCCAGATCGCCCCGGTGACCATGATGGCGTAAAGCAAAGACGTCTTGATGACCACCGAAACCGTCGCGGCGGTAAAGCCCACGCCGTTCAGCAGAAAATTAATCACCAAACAGAGACTGATGGCGAACGCCAAAAACTGAAGGGGCGCCAGAATACCCTGCACTAAAGTCCAGACCGTGGCATCACGACGCGCGCGCTCTGCGGGGGTATATAACGTTTGCTTCTGCCGATGGTTGACCGGCTGACCCATGCCCATGCCCATGCAAACCTCCAGCCGCAGCAGGCACTACGGCACTTATTATGCAAATCAGAGTAGGGTTATGGCCTGTGACTGTCAAACATTTTTTACAAATTTAAATTTAAGTTATTTAGACACTTACAGCCTGATTATATGCGCGGGAAATGACTCTTTTGGGGGTGTTTTTGGCGCAGAAGGTATGCGAGACTCGCGTCACTCTGACTTAAGGTGTCAAGTTAACGAGACACCTTCGCGATCGGGAGAGCAAAAAGGTGTCAAGTTCCACCCAAAAGAGCCTGGAAACATTACTCGCAAGCCTCGCTGACCTCCGACTGACGCTAAACGACTCCCTGGCAGTCCAAGCGATCAATGCAGACAGCGGCCTCCTTCGCCATTTGCCCCGGGACGCTATGATTGGCAGACCGTGGCTGGACTTGGTGCGAGAGGCAGACAAAGCCGTCGCCGCAGACGCCCTGAATACCGCGCAGGCGAATCCCGGCAGTGCGCACCGCGTGGATGCGGCATTGATAGCAGGACCAGACGAAGAACCGGTGCCGGTAAGCTGTTGGTTTTGCGCGCGAGCCGAGGACAACACGGTTGAGATAGCCTGTGTTGACCTCAGAGGCGAGACGAATCTGCGACAGCAGCTGGTAAACGCCCAACGCACTCTGGAGCAGGATTACTGGAGTAACCGCCGCCTGGAAGCACGCTATCGGCGCATGCTAGAAATGGTCGCCGAGGGCTTTCTGGTCGTAGACGATCTCTCTGGAAGAGTGCTTGAGGCCAATAGCGTGGCAGCCAGCCTACTCAATCTCGAGGAAGGTGCACTGGTGGGCCGCGTGTTCCCTGTGGGTCTCGATAGTGACAGCACTCGAGTGTTAACGGAGCTACAAAGGGAGGCCCGCAGCACCACTGCCGTTGTGCAGGGGCAGGTCACCACCACTGACAGCGATTCTCTCTCCATCGGCGTGACCTGTCTCAGACAGGGCAACGAAACCCGACTTTTGATCCGTCTTGCGTCGATATCCGAAAACCAATCTGATCTGGGGCTGGGCGGAGACAGCTTTGAAGCTTCACCCGACGGCATATTGATTACCGATCAAAACGGCGCGGTGATTGCCGCTAATTCCGCTTACCTCGAGATGGCATGCATCCAAGATGCCCAGCAAGCGACGGGGCGACGGGCGGACCGCTGGCTGGGCCGCTCCATCGTCGATTTAGACGTTTTGCTCAGCAACATCCACCCAGATCGCCCCTTGCAGCTGTTCAGCTCCGTGTTGCGGACCGAGCTAGGCACACGCTTAGATATTGAACTCTCCGCAGTGCAGACCGAGCACTCCGGAAGACCTCTGGTTCTGATGTTTATCCGGGATGTAAGCCGCCGCATTGGGACCGAGGAGAGTACGGAGGTGCACCTACCCCGGTCGATCGAGCAGATCACAGGCCGGGTCGGGCGAGTGCCCCTCAAGCAATTGGTGCGGGAATCCACCGACGTAATTGAAGCGCTGTGCATTGAAGCGGCACTCAAACTGACTCAGGACAACCGAGCGGCAGCCGCTGAACTGCTGGGCCTCAGCCGTCAAAGCCTCTATACCAAGCTGCGTCGATTCGATATCGGCGATTCTGAGGACACGGTCGACTGACCATTGCGCTGCACTCATAATTGACAGCGTATGTGTAAATTAAAATTGACAACCTTCTGCGTGGTGGCCAACATGGCACCATGGATCAGTCTGCCCCGGTCAACGTAGCAGTTGGCAGGGCGTCACCGGGCGCACTGCTTGAACTCCTCAAACCGATCACGTGGTTTCCTCCCATGTGGGCGTTCCTGTGCGGGTGGGTTTCCGCCGGCCCTGGCACGGGAATCAGTGGTTGGTCACTCCTCGCTGGCATCGCACTGACCGGCCCGCTGGTGTGTGGCGCCAGTCAGGTGGTCAATGACTGGTATGACCGGGACGTCGATGCACTCAACGAACCCCACCGCCCCATTCCCTCTGGTCGGGTGCCGGGTAATGTGGCGCTGTGGTTCGCCATGGTCTGGACATTGCTGGCACAAAGCTGGGCGCTCATGCTCGGACCCTGGGTCGCCGCGGCCACCTTTATCGGCTTGCTGTTGGCCTGGGCGTACAGCGCCCCCCCGCTGAGACTCAAACTGAATGGCTGGTGGGGCAACAGTGCCGTGGCGCTCAGCTACGAGGGATTAGCCTGGATCACCGGTGCAGCCATTGTGCTGGGCGGTGATCTGCCACCTGCACCGATCTTGATCATCGCCCTTCTCTACAGTGTTGGGGCGCACGGCATCATGACCCTCAATGACTTCAAAAGCGTTGAGGGCGATCTGCAAATGGGCATTCGCTCGCTCCCCGCTCAACTGGGCCGCGAGCGGGCGGCCAAAGTCGCCTGCGTGTTCATGCTGTTACCACAACTGGTGGTCATTGCCCTGCTACTGCAGTGGCAACTCGCGCCCTATGCCGCCGCGGTCACCGCTGTGGTGGTGGCTCAGTGCCTGGCCATGAAGCGCCTTCTATCAGATCCCAAGCAACTGGCGCCCTGGTACAACGCGACCGGCGTATCACTCTACGTGCTCGGGATGATGAGTGCCGCCGTTGGCCTCGGAGGCTGGTTCGCATGATCACCGCCTCGAACACAGGCACAGCCGGACTCAGTTGGTGGCAGATCATTCGACTGGGCCTGATACAGACCTCTCTGGGCGGGATCGTGGTGCTGACCACGTCGACGCTGAATCGCATCATGGTGGTCGAATTGGCGATGGCTGCGACGATCCCAGGCTTTTTGGTCACCATTCATCACGTCGTACAGTTGGCGCGCCCGCGCATCGGCTACGGCTCCGATGTGGGCGGTCGACGGACACCCTGGATCATCGGCGGCATGTTTATTCTGGGTCTGGGCGGCGTGCTCGCTGCACTGGGCACGACACTCATTCCCAGCCAATACTGGCTAGGGATGGCTGTCTCGGCATTGGGGTTCTTCGCCATTGGCGTGGGAACCGGTGCCACGGGTACGTCCCTGCTAGCGTTGCTCGCCAAGCATGTGGCGCCGGAGCGAAAGCCGGCTGCCGCGGCGCTCGTGTGGTTCATGATGATCATCGGCTTCGCGGTCACCGCAGGTGTCGCGGGGCACTTTCTGGATCCCTACTCCCCCGAGCGCCTGATGACAGTAACCAGCACCGTGTCGATCATTGCGATCATGGTGACGTTGGTCGTCATCCGCGGTATCGAGCCTCGCACGCAACCTGAAGCGGCTGCAGTCACCGATGAAGCCCCGCCCGAGAAAGGCGCTTTCAGCGCCGCGCTGGCCGAGGTCTGGCAAGACCCCCAAGCGAAGGTGTTCACGATCTTTGTCTTTGTGTCGATGCTCGCCTACTCGGCCCAGGATTTGATCCTGGAGCCTTTTGCCGGACTCGTTTTCGGGCGAACGCCGGGGGAGTCGACCCAGCTCGCGGGGGTACAACACGGTGGCGTGCTGCTCGGCATGGCAGCGATGGCGATCTCCACCCTCCTCTTTAAATCGAGAGGCGCGGTGTTGCTGCGGTTCTGGATCAGAGGCGGCTGCCTACTCTCGGCCGTGGCCCTGTTCCTACTGTGTTGGGGCGGACTGACGAGCCCGACTTGGTCATTGGAGGCCAATGTCTTCCTGCTGGGCACCGCCAACGGTGGGTTCGCCGTGGCGGCAATTGGCGCCATGATGGTGTTGGCCAGCGCAGGACAACAAAAACGGGAAGGTATCCGCATGGGCTTGTGGGGTGCGGCGCAGGCGATCGCTTTCGCCCTCGGCGGTTTTCTCGGCACGGTGGCAGTCGATGTCACCCGCTACTGGCTCAATGATCCGGCCATTTCCTATGGTCTTGTTTTCGCCTGTGAGGGCGTTCTGTTCCTGGTCGCTGCCTCGCTGGCACGACACATTCACATTGCCAACTGGGGAGGCGGACAGCGTGATCACCTGCCGTCCTTTGGCGACATCGCTCTGGCTGAAGCCGGAGAGGGAGGCATGAGATGACAATAACAACAGCTGACTACGACACCATTGTCGTGGGGGGCGGCCCTTCGGGAGCCACCGCCGCACACGACCTCGCCCGACAAGGACACAACGTCTTGCTGCTCGAGCGCGGCTTTCGCATCAAACCATGCGGTGGCGCAATCCCGCCCTGCCTGCTCGAAGAGTTCGATATCCCCGAGCATCTGTTGAAGGCACGGATCCGCTCCGCCCGCATGGTGTCGCCACGAGGAGAATCGGTGGATATGCCCATCGATGGCACCTTCGTCGGCATGGTCGACCGCGATGAGTTTGACCCCTGGCTGCGAGATCGCGCGGGCCGCGCCGGAGCCGATGTGGTGGCAGGCGTATTCAAGTCACTTTGCTACGAAGGCGACCTGGTGAGCCTCACCTATCAAACCAAGGATGACAATCCCCGCACCGAGACGGTGACGGCGCGCAGCGTGATCGGCGCCGATGGCGCGCGATCTGCGGTCGCCCGCGCCACTATTCCCGATGCGGAAAAGACGCCCTGGGTATTGGCTTATCACGAAATCATCGAGGTGCCCGAGGACCAGAACTGGGATGCCTATGATCCGGATCGCTGTGACGTCTGGTACCAGGGTCGGTTATCACCGGACTTCTATGCGTGGGTCTTTCCCCACGGGCAAAACGCCAGCATTGGCGTGGGCAGCGCGCACAAAGATTTCTCCGCCAAGGCGTCAGTTGCCGCGCTTCGGGAGGACGTGGGCCTCACCGAGGCGACGACCAAACGCAAAGAGGGGGCACCGATCCCCATGAAGCCCATGAAGCGATGGGATGACGGCCGCGCAGTGCTGGTGTCGGGTGACGCCGCGGGTGTGGTCGCACCCGCATCCGGGGAAGGCATTTACTACGCCATGCTCTGCGGACGCCTCGCTGCTGACGACATGCATGCTTGTCTGGAGCGTGGGAACGCAGCGATAGTCGGCCAAGCGCGCAAACGGTGTATGAAGCTGCACGGTAAAGTCTTCTGGGCGCTGGGGCTGTTGCAACGCTTCTGGTACGGCACCGACAAGCGCCGCGAAAAGTTTGTTGCGATGTGTCGTGACCCGGACGTGCAGACACTGACCTGGCAGTCCTACACCACCAAGAAGCTGGTGCGGCGGCGCCCCTTCGCCCACATTCGGGTGTTCTTCAAGGACGTGGCACAGCTACTGGGACTGGCCCGGGCCTGATTCATGCCTGACTGGCTGTCAATTCCCCGGCTGGTCGATATCATCCTGCTGGGCATGGCCCTCGAGGCCTTCTGGTTACTGTGGCGTCACCGGCGCGCCGGCGCGTCTGGGTCCCCGCCCATGCTGCTACATTTAATCTCGGGCGCTCTACTGCTGCTCGCCATGAAGTTAGCACTGACCGGCGCACCACCCGTGATGGTGGCCGCCACCCTCGGTACCGCCGGCCTCGCCCACGCTGCAGATTTGCGATCTTTCCTGCAGGGCTCCTGAGCGACTCTGTCGATAATCTGTTAGATTGCGCGCCGTCTGGTTCACACGTCCGCCCCCTATGAAATTTTTCCCTGCGCTACTGTCGGGATTAGCGCTGACATTGACTGCTTGTCCCGTCCTATCGAACAGCCCCATCGTCCAACCTGGCGCCCCTGGCGAACTCCCGCGCGAACTCTCGGCCGACGAAGCGATTGAAGTGGCGGATACCCGCTACACGGCGAGCGATGCGCAGTTTATGCGGGACATGATTCCGCACCATCAGCAGGCATTGGAAATGTCGCGGCTGGCCCCTAATCGCACCAACTCACCAGAGCTACTCGAAATCGCCGGCAAAATTGAGGCCGCACAGGGAGATGAAATCGCCTTTATGGAACGGTGGCTCACCAGCCGAGGCGAATCACTCGATCAAGGCCACGCGCATGGCGACCACCAGACTATGCAGGGCATGGCAACCGAAGCGCAGATGGCTGCGCTGGCTACCGCCTCCGGTGCAGCGTTTGATCGCCAGTTCCTGTCACTGATGATTGCGCATCATGAGGGCGCGATCGATATGGTCGAGGCGCTCATGGAACAACCCGGTTCCGCCTATGACCCAACGCTCTTTGAATTCACAACGGATGTTACCAACGACCAGTCCAAGGAAATCGAACTCATGCACGGTCTGTTGCTGAGTCTCTCGGATGACCCGCGAGCTCATCTCGCTGCAGGTCTTTACGATGCCGAAGAGGCGATCTGGAATCTCCGCAAAGTCGCCGTGCTCACCAAGCCGCCGGGGTTCTACGACCCCGCCAACCCCGCTGAATTACCCCCCGAACGCTTTCTGCCGACTGAAGCCAAAACAGCAGCAGATGAGGCAGTAGCCGGGGAGCATGGACCCCATGCTCATCACCATGGCGAGGAACAGGTTGACGCCACTGTTGACGTGATCACCGAGCCGACGGCAAAAATCGAGGAGGAAGCATCGGAAGGCGATGAAACGGACGCCGACGAGACACCTCATCCC
>JAAEZV010000409.1 GCA_018222695.1 Gammaproteobacteria bacterium | reverse complement strand
AGAATTGAGCTCACCGCCCGCGAAAAAGGTTTTCTTCGCCGATGCCAGCACCACGCCCGTGAGATCACTTTCCCCCTCCAGCTTCTCCACTGTCTCGCGGAGTGCGGGCAAAAACGCCTCTGACATTGAGTTGACGGGGCCGTCCATGTCCATGGTGACGGTGACGACGCCGTTGGCATCTTTCTCGTAGTTAAATCCGCTCATACTGCTTCACTATCCTCTGTCAGCGCGACTCACAGGCGCTCAATGATCGTTGAGATACCCATGCCACCGCCGACGCAGAGCGACAGCATGGCGCGCTTGGCGTCACGGCGCTCGAGTTCATCGAGCACGGTGCTAACCAGGCAGCCTCCGGTGGCACCCAGCGGGTGGCCCATGGCGATAGCGCCGCCATTCACATTGGTCACCTCGGGATCAAGGTCGAGATCCTGCATGTAACGCAGTACCACCGAGGCAAACGCTTCGTTGATTTCCCACAGATCGATATCGGCAGCCGTCATACCGGCCTTAGCGAGACATTTTTTAGCCGCGGGACCCGGCCCTGTCAGCATGATGATTGGGTCAGTGGCCAAAACCGCGGTGGCCATGATGCGCCCACGAGGCTTCAAGTTGAGGTCGCTACCCGCCTTTTCGCTGCCAATCATGACCGCGCTGGCGCCATCTACGATCCCGGATGAGTTACCCGGGGTGTGAACGTGGTCGATGCGATCGAGGGTGTTGTACTTCGCGAGAATCACATCGTCAAAACCCATACCACCCGGCACTTCAAAGGAAGGCTTTAAGCCAGCAAGCCCCTCGACGGTGGTGTCAGGCTTGATGAAATCGTCGCGCTCCAGAATGGTCACGCCGCTACTGTCTTTGACCGGCACCACTGAGCGGTCAAACCACCCGTTGTCTCTGGCGTTGGCTGCGCGCTGCTGTGAAGTCACCGCATATTGGTCAACATCTTCCCGGGACCAACCCGCCAGCGTGGCAATGGTGTCGGCGCCGATCCCCTGAGGGACAAAGCTGGTTTTGACAGCGAACTCGGGATCGCCGGCCATGGCACCCCCGTTGGAACCCATTGGCACCCGTGACATTGATTCCACACCGCCCGCGACCACAAGATCTTCCCAGCCTGAAGCGACCTTCTGGGCCGCTATGTTGACGGCCTCAAGGCCAGAGGCGCAGAAGCGATCCAGCTGCACGCCGGGCACCGATTCGTCCCACTCGGCGTTTTGCACCACCATTTTGGCGACGTCAGAACCTTGCTCACCCACCGGCGAGACGCAGCCCATCACCACGTCATCGACATAGCTGGTATCCAGATCGTGGCGCTTCTGTAATTCGACCAGCAGTCCTGCGGCCAGATCGATGGGTTTCACTTCGTGCAGAGTGCCGGTGGACTTACCTTTGCTGCGCGGCGTTCGCACCGCATCATAGATATAGACGGGGTTGGGCATGGTTCGCTACCTGTCTCGGATGGTTGGTGATTGAGGGCGCATATGATGCGATATCGGCAATGTTTATGCCATAACTTTCCCAGCACCATAGCGCTATGGACAGCGCTATGGAGCGCGCCATCGAAAGCGCCGGGGATTTATGGGCTATGGCGGTGCACAAACCTGTCTTTGTTGCCGACCGATCACCCTCTGCCAGCACGGCGCCGAGTCGCCTACACTTGTGGTCTAAAACGCATCAGACGTGTGTTTTTCACAAGCTGAGTGACAACTTCAGCGACCGGGATTTTGTCCGCCATGCAACAATGTCCAGACGGCTAGCGCCGCCGCGATAAAATGCTGAAAACCATGACGCCGTGACCAATAAACGATAACCGATGAATTCCACTGACCAGACCATTCTCAGCTGCCTGTTAGCGTCATTGACTCAAGGTGAACAACCTTGGCTGGTCACCGTGGTCGCGACCATTGGCTCGTCACCCCGACCCGTGGGCTCACTGGTCGCTTTTCGCGCTGACGGTTCTCAAGTGGGCAGCGTCTCGGGTGGCTGCGTTGAGGAAGACCTGATCGCGCGCCTGCTGGCGGGGGAATTCAACGGTCCTCAGGTCTATCTAACCGACTATGGTG
>JAAEZV010000408.1 GCA_018222695.1 Gammaproteobacteria bacterium | reverse complement strand
ACGGCCGGCACGCTGGTGGGCGTGGCGACCCAGGCAGGGCTCACCAAAACAGACGGCACCATTGAAAATCTTGATCGCGCGCTCAAAGCGGACAGCACGAGCAGTGTGGCCGGGGCGCTGGTGGGCTGCGCGCCGGTTACTTCCTATGTAGAAAGTGCCGCGGGCGTCGCCGCAGGGGGGAAAACCGGTCTCACGGCTTGTGCGGTAGGCATGCTGTTTTTAGCGATGATCTTCTTTGCGCCCCTAGCCAGCATGATTCCGCCCTTTGCCACCGCAGGTGCGCTGCTTTATGTGGCGCTACTCATGATGTCGGGCATGCAGCACCTCACCTGGTCTGACCCCACCGAGCTACTGCCCGCGCTGCTCACCATCATTATGGTGCCGCTGTCTTTCTCAATCGCAAACGGCATCGCGGCGGGCTTTTTAAGCTACGTACTGTTAAAGGTGATTGCCGGGAAAGCGTCTGATGTCAGTGCCGCGGCTTGGGTGATGGCATTGATTTTTATGGCACGATTTGCCTTTGTGTGACGCGGCGCCCAGCGCGCGGTCACAAGCTATACCAGTGCAGACAGACTTTTTAAGACCAGAGGGCTAAACCGACAACGGACTGCCACTAGGATGCGATACGGTCCTTGATGATCTCGTAGAGAGCGGGCCTGTGCTCACGGATTTCCTCTACCGAGAGGCCTTCCAATGAGTGCGGGTACATCAGCCAGGCATCGGTCTCTTCGAGGAAGTACTCGGGCACACGATCTACCTCACGGCGGCTGGGCTTGTAGTACGGCACCGCAACCCGAACATCGGACGGCGTGTTGAGCCGCGCGAGAGAAGTCAGTCGTTCTATCACCGCATCAACCGTGCGGCCGGTATCAAACACATCATCCACAATTAACAGCTTATCTTCCGCCGTGACGTTCTTGATCAGGTAATTAAGACCGTGCACTCGAATACCGCCCAAGCGTTGATCGATGCCCGCATCATAAGACGACGTGCGAATCGCGATGTGATCAGTCTCGATACCGCAGTAGGCGAGAAACTCCTGCACGGCGATACCTATCGGCACCCCACCCCGCCAGATAGCGATGATCATCGTCGGCTTAAACCCGCTTGAGAAAACACGTTCTGCCAGACGGAACGAGTCCACCAACAGTTGGTCGGCCGAGAGATACTGCTTGTCGCTCATTGTGTCGAGATTCTCACCGCAGAGAGGGTATAGTCACCGCTGAAGTTGATCAGGCGGTCTGTATAAGACGTTAACGTGAAAAAGCAATTTATTGAAGAGGAGCAACTGCTCGAGGAGGCCTTCAAGCTGGCGGTCACTATCTTTGACAGCGGCTTTCGGCCCGATTTTATCGTGGGCATCTGGCGAGGCGGCTCCACGGTTGGCATCTACGTTCAAGAGTGCCTGCAGTATTTGGGCGTCAAAACCGACCATATCTCTATCAGAACCTCATACCGCGGCCAGCCGAGTTACGGCGAGCTGGTAGATAACCCTGAGAGCATCCGGGTGCATGGCCTGCAGTACCTGTTTGAAAACCTGAACCGTAACGACAAGCTGCTCATCGTCGACGACGTTTTCAGCTCGGGCTACAACGTGGAGGCCGTGATCACCCGACTCAAGGCAAAGTGCCGGCGGAACATGCCCGAAGAGCTACGCGTAGCGGTCCCCTACTACAAACCCAGTAAAAACCTGAGTGGCCGCAAACCCGATTACTTTTTGCACACCACCGAGGATTGGCTAGTGTTGCCTTACGAACTGCAGGGTCTCACACCAGAGGAAATCGCCCAGCATAAGCCCGACGTGGCCACTATTTTAAGCACCATACGACCCGGCTCTTGATGGCCTTTAAGGGTTCACGATAAAACCGACGCACCGAAAGGAGAAAACCATGGCTGAATGTGGATGCGGACGAAGCCCAACAGGGCAATGCATTGGCTGGCACAACCTCTCTGAAGAGGAGTACCAGCAAAAGCTGAAAGAGCACCAAGAGAAAGCGGCAGAAGAAAAAGACGAAGACTGAGACGCCGACTTAGGGCCCTGCTGTCATTCATTTCATGAAACGAGTTA
>JAAEZV010000407.1:563-2072 GCA_018222695.1 Gammaproteobacteria bacterium | reverse complement strand
GCAGCAGGCGGGCAACCCGGAGGTCCCAGTGCAGGCCAGAGTCAGCGAGCGACTCAGTGTGGATCAGGCGATACGTGCGCATACTTCCGATGCCGCCTGGCAACTGCGGCTCGAAGATCACATCGGCACGCTGGAGGTGGGTAAGCTGGCAGATATCGTGGTGCTTGATCGGGACCCCTATGTTAGCGATCCCTATGCCATTCACACGATCAAGGTCGATTACACGTTTTCGGATGGCAGGTTGGTTTTCACTCGCTCCGGGATTTGATCACTGAAGTTGCTCGCTGGGGGAAAGTGATTCCCCCGGCAGCAAAGTGGACGCGGCTGTTGAAGACAACGTGACGAGAAAGTGACGAGAGAGCTCAGTCGCTAAGAGCACCGACTAACCTCACCGCTATAAAACATGCCAATAGATCCCCGCGTCTGAATAAGCCAGCCCCAGCAGCCTTTGCCATGCCCAGTCAGGGGCAGAGGGGCGGGCTCACCAAAAGCCACAGAAATTAATCTCCGGAAGGGGTTGCTTTTCTTGATAATGATAATAATAATGATTCTCATTAACGAATGAATTGAATCGATAGTATGAAACAGGTTAACCAGCACGCTTTGGTCGCACTCGCCGCGACACTCCTGATGGTCTCAGCGACACCGCTGCAAGCAGAGACGGCGGAACAACTAACATTGGAAGAGACCATCGTCAGGGGCAACTATTTGCAGTCCAACGAGGCCAATGCGTTAAAGACCCCAACGCCGATCCTAGATGTTCCCCAAAGCCTCAGCATCGTGACCTCTGAACAAATCCTGAGACGCGGGTTCACCAGTGTGTCTGACATCATCGAGTATTTACCTGGCGTTAGCATGTCTCAGGGCGAAGGCCATCGGGACGCGGTGGTGTTCCGGGGCGTAAGGTCCACAGCTGATTTCTTCATCGATGGCGTGCGGGATGACGTGCAGTACTATCGGCCTCTCTACAACCTTGAGCAGTTGGAGGTCTTGCGGGGCCCTAACGCCCTGCTATTCGGCCGCGGTGGCACCGGAGGCATTCTTAACCGGGTCACCAAGAAGGCTGAGGTAGGGAGCAATTTTTCCCAGATTACGGGTTACGCAGACTCCTTTGGCGCTGGCGGACTACAGGGCGACGTTAATGTAGGCCTAACCGACAGTGTGGCATTCAGACTCAATGCAATGGCTGAGGGTTTGGATAATCATCGCGATCATTTTGATGGTGAGCGAATAGGGGTCAATCCCACCCTGAGGGTGTCTTTGTCTCAAGCAACCAGGCTCGATCTCTCATACGAGTATGTGGATCATGAGAGATTCATCGATCGCGGTATCCCCACGGGTAGCAATGGAGACCCTGTTGAGCGGTTCGACCGAGTGGTTTTTGGCGATCCTGATGTCAATGTGACGAGGCTTAAGGCGCACATTTTTATGGCCAATCTGGAGCACCGGTTCTCCGACTCTATGAAAGGTAAAGTCACCGCCTTCTACGGCGACTACGACAAGCTCTAC
>JAAEZV010000407.1:0-553 GCA_018222695.1 Gammaproteobacteria bacterium | reverse complement strand
CTACCAGAATTTCTATGCGGCGGGCTACAGTGAGGCCGACTCTCCGGATGTTGTGACGCTGGACGGATACGTTGACACGACGCAGCGAGAGAATTCGATTTTATCAGGCAATCTCATCAAAGAAGTGTCGTTTGCGAATATGAACCATCGCTTCTTACTGGGTGCCGAGTACGTTGATACGTCCTCAGACCAGGATCGTTGGAACACCTATTGGTCGGAGACAGCAGACGACAAAGAGACTTTCTCGGTAACGCGACCGATGGGGATTATCGGAGGCGTCGGAACAAATGCTTTAGGGGCGCGCACAGTCAACGACTTTACCGTGGATCAGAACGACGACACTCGGGTGGGTATTGAGGTGGCGTCGTTCTATCTCCAAGACGAGATGGCCGTCACGGACTACTTGGATGTTGTTCTGGGCGCGCGCTTCGATCAGTTTGAAATCGATGTATTCAATGTGCCTGCGGATGACTCCCGGTCAAAGCGAGACGAGGAGGTTTCCCCGCGGATGGGCTTGGTCCTCAAGCCAATGGAGAACATGTCTGTATACGCC
>JAAEZV010000018.1 GCA_018222695.1 Gammaproteobacteria bacterium | reverse complement strand
AGTCTGGTGCGGCGGTCCTGGATGACTTGGTGACTGAGCCCAATGTTGACTCCGTTGTCGCCGGGATCGTGGGTTTTGCGGGGCTGCGCCCGACGCTGAGTGCCGCCAGAGCCGGAAAAACGATTCTGCTCGCCAACAAGGAGGCGTTGGTAAGTGCTGGAGGCCTGTTCATGGAAACGGTCCGCCAAGGTGGAGCCACCTTGTTGCCGGTAGACAGTGAGCACAATGCCATGCACCAATGTTTGCCGGTCGCGTCTGACGGTCGCCCTGATATGGCCGACGTTGAGAAAATCATACTGACGGCGTCAGGCGGACCATTCCGTGGTCGATCCAGATCGTCTCTGGACGCTGTCACACCCGCTGAGGCCTGCGCCCACCCCAATTGGTCGATGGGCCAGAAGATTTCAGTCGATTCCGCCACGCTGGCGAACAAGGGTCTGGAGTTGGCCGAAGCATGTTGGTTGTTTGATCGAAGCCCGGATGAGATCGAGATTGTGGTGCATCCCCAAAGCATCGTGCACTCGATGATTCGTTATCGCGATGGCTCGGTCTTGGCGCAATTGGGCCAACCGGATATGCGCACGCCCATCGCCTATTGTCTTGCTTGGCCTGAGCGAGTCGATGCGGGCGTGGAGGCACTGGATATCGTCAGCGCAGGGCGTCTGGATTTCGAAGCGCCCGATCTGGAAGCATTTCCCTGCCTAGCCTTGGCGCAATGGGCGATTACCCAGCCAGGCGGTATGTGTGTGTTCAGCGCTGCCAATGAAATCGCCGTGGCGGCGTTCCTGGCCGGCGAGATCCGTTTTACAGACATCCACAGAGTGATTGACGCCGCATTGAAAGCGACTGATTTGGCGGAACCTGACAGCCTTGACGCGGTCCAAGCACTTGATCAAAAGGCGCGGGAGGCCGCGCAGGAATCGATAGCGAGTGGGCTCACTCGCTCAGGATCCTAGGACGAAGCGGTGCTCGATACCCTACAAACCATTTTTATCGCGCTGGCAACCTTTGCCATCGTTGTGGCGTTCCATGAATACGGCCATTTCTGGATGGCGCGCCGCGCGGGAGTGAAAGTCTTGCGGTTCTCGATCGGCTTCGGTCGGCCGCTGTTGCGATGGCAAGGCAAGGACGACACTGAGTATGTGATCGCCGCGATCCCTCTGGGGGGTTACGTGCGCATGGCAGATGAGCGCGATGGCGAGATCGCCGAGGCAGATCTGCCCCGCGCGCACAACCGCCAACCGGTGAGCAAGCGCATTGCGATCGCCGCCGCCGGCCCGATAGCCAATTTTCTATTGGCCATTTTGGTGCTGTGGGGGCTTTTTCTGAGAGGGGAAGTCGGTATCGTGCCTGAAATAGCCACGGTGGCACCGAACTCGCTTGCCGAGGCAGCGGGACTGCAGGCCGGTCAGGAAATTATTGCGATTGATGGCCGGGAAACGCCGACCGTGGCCACGGTCAATTTCGCCTTGCTCGAGCGGCTCGGGGATTCGGGCACGCTGATATTGGCTACCCGCTATCCGGGGTCTGACGTGTTGACCGAGTCTGAAGCGCGCATCAGCCAGTGGCTTAAAGGTGAAGAAGAGCCCAATCTTCTCGGGGCGCTCGGCGTGACGATTCGCATGCCGCCAGTACTCCCCGTGGTGGGCGGACTGACCGAGAATGGGACCGCCTCGCGGGCCGGTTTTTTGGAGGGCGATCTCATCATCAGTGCAGACGGAGAGGCGATCCCGCTGTGGATGGATTGGGTGACCTATGTTCGCGCCAGACCCGATCAAGCCATCACGGTGGAGCTCGAGCGGCAGGGCGCCCGTCAGAGTCTGTCGGTCACGCCCGTAGCCGCTGTCTCGGAGGGAGAACGTATTGGTGCTGTCGGGATGTCCGTGGCCTTGCCCATGATTCCAGATGCGCAGCAACGTCACTTTGAACGGGGGCCCGTAGAGGCGCTGGTGGCTTCGGTGAAGCGAACCGGTGAGTTGGTGGCGTTTACCTTCAAGTCCATTGGCCGAATGCTTCAGGGACTGATTTCGCCTAGTAATCTCTCAGGGCCCATTACGATAGCCAAGGTCGCGGCTTCGACGGCGGAGGCGGGATGGGTGGCCTGGCTGGGGTTTTTGGCGCTACTTAGCGTGTCTCTAGGTGCCCTGAATCTGTTACCGATACCGGTTTTAGATGGCGGACACCTGGTGTTTTACGGATTTGAAGCGATTTTGGGCAAGCCGTTGCCGGATCGGGTTCAGATGGCGGGCTATCAGGTCGGGCTGGTATTGGTGCTAAGCATCATGGTGTTTGCCCTGTATAATGATTTCTCGAAGTTCTGACGGCGCAGGATGACAGGCTGTTTCACAACCACCGACGCTCGCCCGGGCGCTGCAAGCGCGCAATCTGGCGTGTTGTTTTGCGCTGTGCGAACAGGTTTCACAGAAAACACCTTATGCAGCTAACACATCACCATACGCAGCGAGGCACTCGCCTCGGGGCACTTCTCACGCTGCTGGTCACGCTGCTTGCTTCTTTTGGTGGCGGGCAGTTGGCGCTGGCTCAGACCGAGCCCTTTGTCATTCAGGATATTCGCGTAGAAGGTCTGCAGAGGATCTCGCCGGGGAGTGTGTTTGCGGCGCTACCGGTGGGCGTTGGCGATACGGTGGATACCTTTGGTGTGCGCGCAGCGGCCAAGAGTTTGTTTGCCTCGGGCAATTTCGATGACATCTCGATTGCGCGGGACGGCGGCGTGCTGGTGGTGGTCGTGGCGGAGCGTCCCAGCATCAGTGAGATCACCATCGACGGCAACAAGGCCATTGAGACCGAAGCGCTGTTGGATGGACTCAAGGGGGCAGGCCTCTCCGTGGGTCAGGTCTTCCAGCGTTCTACGCTTGAGGGGATGCAACTCGAGCTACAGCGCCAATATGTGTTGCAGGGCCGATACGATGCCACCATTGACTCTGAAGTCATCGCTGAACCCCGCAACCGCGTGTCGATCGCGATTGACGTGAACGAGGGCACGGTGGCCACGATTCAACACATCAATGTGGTGGGCAATACTATTTTCTCGGACGAGGACCTGATCGATCTGTTCGAGCTCAAGACCGGCGGCTGGTTTTCGTTTTTTACCAGCGACAACAAATATTCCAAAGAAAAGCTGACGTCCGATTTGGAGACGCTGTCTTCATATTATTTGGACCGCGGTTATCTGCAGTTCAATATCGACTCTACACAGGTGGCGGTCTCTCCCAACAAGGAAGAGGTCTATATCACAGCGAACGTGACTGAGGGCGACAAGTTCACTGTCAGCGAGGTGGGGTTAAGTGGTGATCTGGTATTGCCCGAGGAAGACCTCAATCGTTTCCTTATCGTGCAGCCTGAACAGGTCTACTCCCAGCAACTGGTGACCGCCACTGAGGACTATCTGACTCGCCGTCTGGGTAACGAAGGTTACAATTTTGCCAAGGTCACGGGCATGCCCGAGATCGACGAAGAAAACAGCACGGTGGTCATGAAGTTCTTCATTGACCCTGGCAAGCGCACCTACGTTCGGCGCATCAATTTCGCGGGCAACATGACCACTATGGATGATGTCCTGCGCAGGGAAATGCGTCAGATGGAGTCAGCCCCTGCTTCTTCCGCGGCCATCGAGCAATCCCGTATCCGACTGGAGCGGCTGGGCTTCTTCAAAACGGCGACAGTGGAGACCAACGAGGTGCCCGGCTCTGACGACATGATTGACGTCGATTTTGCGGTTGAAGAGCAGTCCTTCGGCTCGATTGGTGGCAGCTTGGGTTACGCGCAGGACGCGGGTCTGATTCTCGGGCTGAATCTACAGCAGAACAACTTTCTGGGGACTGGTCGCCGGGTTGGGGTCTCGCTGAATTCCTCTCGCTATCAGGACGTGATCAGCTTCAACTACACCAACCCCTATTTCACGGAAGACGGGGTCAGTCGCGGATTCGGCATCTTCTATCGCAAAACCGATCTCTCCAAGATCAACGTGGCGAGCTACACCACGGATACCTGGGGGGGCAGCATGAATTTCGGCTACCCCATTAGCGAGACGCAGCGACTCGGTTTCTCGTTAGGGGTCACTGACACCAAGATCACGTCGGGTCAGTACGCGGTGCAGGAGATTTCTGCCAGTCCTCGGCTCGCCCCTGAAATCGAGTACTGGTACTACTCAACGCAGCAGGCCGACGGCAGCTACGCCGCCGCCGAAGTGCTGGAGCCCATCGACACGCTGCCTTTGTCAGCGCTCTCACCGCCAGATAACGAAGGCTTTCTTGATCTGAACGGGGACAAGTATCTGAACTGGAGCCTCACCGGTAGCTGGTTGCAGTCAACGCTGAACCGCGGTCAGTTGGCGACCCGCGGTGCGTCGCAGTCAGTATCGCTGGAAATCGCAGTGCCATTGTCCGATCTGGAGTTTTACAAGCTGAACTACCGCGGCGAGGTTTACTTCCCGCTGTTTGGTGAGTTCACGTTGCACCTGCGCGGCGAGTTGGGCTACGGCGATGGATATGGTGACACCAGCGAATTGCCCTTCTACGAGCATTTCTTTGCCGGTGGCTTCGGATCAGTCAGGGGCTACGAGGCCAATACGCTCGGCCCTCGCTCAACACCGCCCTCGGTCTATAGTGCCAATACTGCGGTCACCGCCATCGACGAGAATGGCCGCCCCACACAGTTTGGCGGGCCTGATGGTCGCGGCTATGGCTACACCGTTGATCCCGAGACCGGCAAGATACCGGTACAGCAGTTCTATAACGAACCGGACCCCTTCGGCGGAAACGTGCTGTTTGAGGGCAGCGCCGAAGTGCTGTTCCCCATGCCCTTTATCAAAGATCGGAGTTCGCTGAGATCGGCGCTGTTCTTCGATGTAGGCAACGTTTTCAATACAAATTGCCGTGAAAATCAGGTGAATTGTTTTGGTATCGACGCAGGTGAATTACGTTACTCTGTCGGCATTGGCGTAACGTGGCTGTCCGGTTTTGGTCCGCTGACCTTCAGTTTGGCCAAGCCGCTGAATGCCAGCCCAATCGATGAAAGGGAAGTCTTCCAGTTCACGCTGGGACGAGGCTTCTGATGTGAGAAAAAATGGAGAAAGTTCAATGAACGCACGTGTGTGGCTGGCAGGCCTGCTGATGGCCGTTTTGCCATCAATCGTTTTGGCGCAGGGCCGAATTGCGGTCGTCAACCTGGAGCAGGCGATCCTGCAAACCGATGTGGCGCAGCAGCGACTGGAGGAATTTGAGACCAACGAAGACTTTGCGTCCGATAAGTCACAGTTTGATGCCTTGCGTGCCGAACTGGATCAACTGGTCAAAGATTTCCAACGCGATCAGGCTGCGATGAGTGAGGAAGATCAGGTCGCGGCCCGACAAAAGATGGCCAGCAAACAGTCTGATCTCGAGTACGTTGCCAAGAAATTACAAACGCTGCAGACCCAGAATGCGCAGCGCGTGATGCAGGAATTGGCGCCGCAGGCACAAGAGGTGTTGCGCGAGATCATCGAGACCGATCAGATTGGCCTCCTGCTCCAACAGCAGGCGGTCATCCACGCCGACCTGGGCTACAACATCACGGCGAAAGTCTCGGACAAGATGAACCAACTGGGCGCTGAGTAGGCGCCATGACCACCCTCGGGGAGCTCGCCAAAGTCTTGGAGCTCGAGCTCCGGGGGGATCCAGCGCGCTCCATCGCTAGTCTGGCGGCACTAGAGTCCGCCACCGCCGGTGATCTGAGCTTCGTCTCGGAAAAAAAACATCTTCACAAGGTTTCCGATACCAACGCGGGCGCACTCATCTTGCACCCTGACTGGGTCGAGGCATGGTCTGGTTGTGCGTTACTGAGCACCACGCCCTATGTGGCGTTTGCCAAAGCGACCCGTATCTTCGATAACCATCCGCCCAGCAGCGGGCAGATCCATGAGCACGCTTCTGTTGCAGACAGCGCTCGCATTGGTGTTGATGTCACCATTGATGCGGGCGCACGCGTAGAGGCGAATGTGGTGCTGGGAGACCGGGTCTGGATTGGCGCAGGCGCTTACATCGGTCACGGCGCAAGTATTGGTGCCGATACCGTGATCAAGCCCGGTGCTGTGATCTGTCACGCCGTGAAAATCGGCCAGCGGTGCACGATTCATCCCAACGCAACGATCGGTGCGGATGGCTTTGGCTATGCGCCCAGCGCAGAGGGGTGGGTGAAAATCGAACAGCTCGCGACGGTTGTGATTGGCGACGATGTTGAAATCGGATCCAACTCGACGGTCGATCGTGGTGCGCTCGAAGACACGGTGGTGGAAGATGGCGTGATCATCGATAACCTCGTGCAACTCGGGCACGGGGTGCGAGTCGGCCGCCAGACGGTGATCGTCTCGCAAGTGGGCGTCTCGGGCAGCACAAAAATTGGCGCCCGATGTGTGATTGCGGGGCAGGCCGGCTTAGCGGGACATTTAGTCATCGCCGACGACGTGCATATCGGTGGTCAGGGTAGAGTGGCGAGCTCAGTGACCGAGGCGGGGCACTATTCATCCGGTACGCCCATTCAACCGCTCAGGTCTTGGCTGAGAAGCGCCTCAAGATTTACTCAATTAGACCAGATGGCGAAACGTATTGCGGAACTGGAGAAAGCCACCGGTCTCGATCAGCAAGAGGATGACAAGGCGTGACACTCGACATTGAAGAAATTCGCAACCGACTTCCCCACCGATATCCCTTTTTGTTGGTTGACCGGGTGGTGTCGGTAGAGCCGGGTGAGCGCATCGAGGCTTACAAAAATCTCAGCATCAATGAGCCATTCTTTGACGGCCATTTCCCCGGTAAGCCCGTGTTCCCGGGAGTACTGCTCCTTGAGGCCATGGCTCAGGCGGCCGGTATTCTGGGCTTTGTCACCATGGACAAAACCCCAGCAGACGGCTCGATCTACTACTTCGTGGGGGCCGATAATCTGCGCTTTAAGCGACCCTGCGTGCCGGGGGATCAGGTGATGCTGTACGCCAGTATCGTGAGCGAGAGACGCGGTATCTGGAAGTTTGAGGTCGAGGCTCGGGTCGATGACGAGTTGGCGGCGTCAGGCACCATCCTCTGCGCCAATCGTTGATCCGTGATCCACGAGACCGCCATTGTTGACCCGGGTGCACGCCTCCATGAATCCGTGGAGGTGGGTCCCTGGTCACTGATCGGGCCCAAGGTCGAGATCGGTGAGGGCACCAAGATTGAATCCCATGTGGTCATCAAAGGGCCCACACGCATTGGCGCGCGAAATCACATTTACCAGTTCTCGACGGTGGGGGAGGCGACACCCGACTTGAAGTATCGGGATGAACCCACCGAACTGAACATCGGTGATGACAATGTAATCAGAGAAAACGTGACCATTCACCGGGGTACCGTTCAGGATCGCTCCCTGACCTCAGTGGGTCATCGCAATCTCATCATGGCTTACGTCCACATTGGCCACGACAGTCTGGTGGGTAACGACACCATTTTAGTGAACAACACGGCGCTGGCCGGTCACGTCGAAATTGGCGATTGGGCGATTCTCTCGGGCTACACGCTGGTGCATCAATTCTGCAAGATCGGGGCGCACAGCTTCAGTGGCATGGGCACCTCAATTGGCAAAGACGTGCCGGCATTCGTCACGGTAGCAGGCAGCCCGGCTGAGGCGAAAACGATCAATGCCGAGGGGTTGCGCCGACGCGGTTTCGAGAGCGCTGCGATATCAGAGTTGAGACGGGCGTTCAAAATCCTCTATCGACAAGGTCTGACGCTCGACGCTGCCCTGGAACGACTCGAAAGCATGGTAGCCGAGACCCCCAGTATCCAGATACTGATCGACTCACTGAAACAATCCCAACGGGGCATCGTTCGTTAGTGTCACAGGAGTCGCTGCGCCTCGGTCTGTGCGCGGGTGAAGCGTCTGGCGATCTACTCGCAGGCTCGATCTTGCGGGCCTGGCAGCAACGCGGCACTTCACTGGACATCACAGGCATCGGCGGCGACCAGATGCAGTCACAGGGTCTTGAGTCACTCTGCGCCATAGACCGGTTGGCGGTGATGGGCCTGGTAGAGCCGTTAAAAAGGTTGCCGGAACTGCTGGGTATTCGCCGGCGGCTCATCGCGCAGCAGCAGCGCGTGACGCCAGATCTCTTTGTCGGCGTCGATAGCCCCGATTTCAATCTGCCGATAGAGCGCCGCCTGCGCGCGTCGGGGATTCCCACTGCTCATCTGGTCAGTCCATCTGTGTGGGCCTGGCGACGGGGTCGACTCCGAAGTATCCGGGAGTCGGTCGATCGCATGCTGTGCTTGTTGCCCTTCGAGGTGGATATCTACAGAGAGGCCGGCATTGATGCGATGTGTGTGGGCCACCCGTTGGTGGATGAGCTCCAGCAGTTACCCGCAGCAGAAGAGCTGCGCGTCGCCATGGGACTCCCGTCCAACAAAACCTTGCTGGCCGTGCTGCCGGGCAGTCGGGAGGGGGAGGTGCGGCATTTGATGCCCGTCTTTGCTGACGCCATGCAGTTGCTACAGGCGCGACATACCAACCTGCACTTTGTGATTCCGGCAGCCAATGCCGAGCGACACAAGCAGATTGAGTCAGTGCTTCAGCCGGCAGCGCTACCAGTGAGCCTGATTCGCGGTCAGGGGCGTGAGGTCATGCGATGTAGTGATGCGATCATGATCGCCTCTGGCACTGCGACACTTGAAGCGATGCTGTTGCGCAAACCAATGGTCATTAGTTACCGCATGGCATCGCTGTCTTGGGGCATCCTGTCGCGCCTAGTGAAGACTCCGCATGTTGGTTTGCCCAATGTGTTGGCCGGGGAAGAGATTGTCCCGGAGCTCCTGCAGCACCATGCCACTGCCTCGCGGCTTGCCGACGCAGTTTCGGGACTCTTGGAGGGTGATGGGGCGAGGCAGGTAGGACGATTCGACGAATTGGCTGGGCTGATCGGCGGCAACTTTGCCGAGCGAAGTATCGATGCGCTGTTGCCGTTGGTTAAGGAGTGATGACATCCGCTGATCTCTTTGAAGGTACGGCGGGTCACCTCGTAGCGGGTGTCGATGAGGTGGGTCGAGGGCCACTGGCTGGCGATGTTGTGGCGGCAGCCGTGATTCTGGCGGAATCACACCCCGATGGCGTCACAGACTCCAAAATGCTGACCCCAGAGCGACGCGAAGTATTGGCTGAGCGTATTCGGGACGAGGCAGTCAGCTGGGCGCTCGGACGCGCCACCGTAGCGGAGATTGATGAGCTGAATATCTTGCAGGCGTCGCTGTTGGCAATGCGTCGGGCGGTCGAGGCGCTGCCGATACAACCGTCACTGGTGCTGGTAGACGGTAATCGCTTGCCTAAGTGGCCCTATGAGGCGCGTGCCATCGTCAAAGGCGACTTGACCGAACCCAGCATTGGTGCGGCATCTATCCTGGCTAAAGTGCAGCGTGACGGCGAGATGATGGTGCTGAATCAGCAGTACCCCGGATACGGATTCGATCGTCACAAAGGCTACCCCACTAAGGTCCATTTGGCAGCGCTTGAACAGCTGGGTGTGTGTCCCGCACACAGAAAAAGCTTTGGCCCCGTCAGACGCTTGCTGGCGGACCCCCAGGTGGGATAGCGTTCAGGCATGACCTCGTTTGTTCACCTCCGGCTCCATAGCGAATATTCCCTGATTGACGGTTTGCTCCGCATTCGTCCCACGCTGGATCGAGTCGCAGAGCTCGATATGCCGGCGGTGGCGATTACCGATCACCACAACTTCTTTGGCTTGGTGAAGGCCTATAAGGCGGCTGAGAGTCTGGGGGTGAAACTCATTGTCGGGGCAGACTTGCATGTCCTAGATCCTCATGATGAGGATCGGCACCATGAGCTTTGTCTCCTCGCTCAGAACGAGACGGGTTATCGCAATCTGATGCTGCTGCTGTCACGTTCATACCAGCAAGGGCAATACTTGGGCAGGCCGAGGGTGGACCGGGCATGGATTCGGGAGTACGCCGAGGGTGTCATCGCTCTGTCGGGTGGTCGGCAGGGGGATATCGGTCAAGCGTTGTTGAATGGCCGCGAGGCTGATGCGCGCGCCGCGCTGCATGATTGGCAGGCCTGCTTCCCAGACCGGTTCTATTTGGAGTTACAGCGAACAGGCCGAACAGGCGAAGAAGACTATCTCCACGCAGCCGTGGCGCTGGCGGCCGAGCATCACTGCCCGGTGGTAGCAACCAATGACGTGCGTTTTCTGGAGGCGGGGGAGTTTGAAGCCCACGAGGCCCGGGTCTGCATCGGTGATGGGCGGACGTTGGATGACCCGCGACGAATACGCGCTTATTCGGATCAACAGTACCTTCGCTCTGCCGAGGAAATGGCAGAGTTGTTCTCTGATATCCCTGAAGCACTCGAGAACTCAGTCGAAATTGCCAGACGATGCACGGTGTCTCTGACGTTGGGCCAGCCTTTTTTACCAAACTATCCGGTACCCAAGGAAGAGACGATCGAGGCGTTCCTCGGTCGACTATCTCATGAGGGGTTGCAGCGGCGGTTTCCTGAATGGAACGAACAGCAGTTGGAGCCCTATCGCCAGCGTCTTGAGTTTGAGCTTAATACCATCAACCAGATGGGCTTCCCCGGTTATTTCCTCGTGGTCATGGACTTTATTCGCTGGGCCAAGGAGCAGGATATTCCGGTTGGCCCCGGCAGAGGCTCGGGTGCAGGGTCTTTGGTGGCCTATGCATTGGAGATCACCGACCTCGATCCGATCGAATACGACCTGCTGTTTGAGCGCTTTCTGAATCCGGAGCGGGTCTCGATGCCTGACTTCGACGTGGATTTCTGCATGGAGCGCCGCGATGAAGTCATTGAGTATGTCGCGCAAACTTATGGCCGCGAGGCGGTGTCGCAGATCATTACCTTCGGCACCATGGCCGCCAAAGCGGTGGTGCGCGATGTGGCGCGGGTACAGGGTAAGCCCTACGGTCTCGCGGACCGCATGTCCAAACTGATCCCCTTTGAAGTGGGCATGACCCTGTCGAAGGCATTGGAGCAGGAGGAGCAGCTGGTGCAGCTCCTTGCAGAGGACAGCTCGGCGCAGGAAATCTGGGATATGGCGGTGCAGCTCGAGGGTGTGACGCGCAATGCGGGCAAACACGCCGGCGGCGTGGTTATCGCGCCGAGTGAGCTGACCGACTTCTCGCCCATTTACTGCGACGAAGACGGTGGCGGTGTCGTCACCCAGTATGACAAGAACGATGTTGAAGAAGCCGGCTTGGTGAAGTTTGATTTTCTGGGCCTGCGCACGCTGACGATTATTCAGTGGGCGATCCAGATGATCGATGCGCGGGGAGAGACGGCGCTCGACATTGATCGCCTGCCCCTTAATGACCCCGAGGTCTTTCGCATGCTGCAGAGTGGTGACACCACGGCGGTGTTCCAGCTTGAAAGTCGCGGCATGAAGGAGCTGATCAAAAATCTGCGTCCCGACTGTTTCGAAGACATCATTGCATTGGTGGCCTTGTTCCGGCCCGGACCTCTTCAGTCAGGTATGGTCGAGAACTTTATCGATCGCAAGCACGGCCGCGAGCAGCTGGCCTATCCTGACGCTCAGTATCAGCACGAATGGCTCAAACCCATCCTAGAGCCGACCTACGGCGTCATTCTGTATCAGGAGCAGGTGATGCAGATTGCGCAGGTGCTGGCGGGCTACACGCTGGGTGGTGCCGATCTGCTCCGCCGGGCGATGGGTAAGAAAAAACCTGAGGAGATGGCCAAGCAGCGCAGCGTCTTTGAGGAGGGTGCGGCGGCACAGGGTATCGATCCCACTTTGGCCATAAAGATCTTTGATCTGGTCGAAAAATTTGCTGGCTACGGCTTTAATAAATCTCACTCAGCTGCCTATGCGCTGGTGTCTTATCAAACGGCCTGGCTTAAAACCCATCACCCTGCTGAATTCATGGCCGCGGTGATGAGCTCCGAGATCGACAATACCGACAAGCTTTTAACCTTCCGGGATGAGGCTAGACGAATGGGTCTCACGGTTCAGGCGCCGTCAATTCAGTCTGGGCAATACGCTTTCTCGGTCGATGATGAGGGGCAGATCCGCTACGGACTGGGCGCGATAAAAGGGCTGGGAGAGGGTCCCATCAGCTCACTGCTGGCGGCGCGCGGTGACGGGCCGTTTACCAGTTTGTTCGATCTGTGTGCGCGGACGGACCCACGAAAAGTGAATCGTCGGGCACTGGAGGCGCTGATAAAGAGTGGCGCGCTCGATGAATTGGGAGTGGAGCGTTGGGTACTGTTGGCGGCGCTGGATGATGCCATTAAAGGTGCCGAGCAGGTGGCCAGCAACACGGCTGCGGGTATTGATGACTTGTTCGGCGAGGTGATGGCAACCAGTGATGACGCAGAGGACCCCTACCATGAGCACAGAGGGGCGCGGGCATGGTCTTTGACCGAATTGTTGAACGCTGAGAAAGAAAGTCTCGGCAGTTTCCTCAGTGGGCATCCCATGGAGGCCTACGAAACCGAGGTGCGGAAGTTCGCTCCGCGTCGTATCCGCGAACTGCAGGCCAACAATCAAGCGGTGGTGGCTGGACTGATTCTCGATATCCGCACGATCAAAACCCAGCGGGGGCCGATGGCGGTACTGACTCTGGATGATGGCTCAGGTCAGATCGAAGCCACGGTCTACAACGATGTGTTTACGGAACACAGGGATCTATTGCAGAAGGATCGCATCGTCTTGCTCGATGGCAGGCTGCAGGTGGATGACTTTAATGGCGGTCTAGCGATGCGCACTAAGTCAGTTAGATCGCTGGAACAGGCCCGCAAAGCGAGAGTGTCGCAACTGCGCCTTAGGGTACCCAGTCATCGAGTCGACGAGCGTTTTAATACCTTGCTAGCCAACACACTTCGCTCTGCGGTTGGCGGGCAGTGCCCCGTGGTAATGGAATATGTGCAGCCGAAAGGATCCGTAGCCGTGCGTCTGGGTGGCGCCTGGCAGGTGCATCCGAGCGATGCGTTGCTGGACGAGTTGCGCATTGCGGTGGGTAACGACGCGGTGGATTGGGTGTATGAGGCGTAATGGCCTACTGCTTCTCCTGATGTTGTTGGCGGCTTGTGGAGAAGCACCGCCGCCCTGCAGTTCATCCGGCAACTCAGGCTCAGCGCCGAGCGCGGGTTGTCTGGTCTGGGATGCGCGGGGCGCACTGCTGGTCAAAGATTGGTCTGATGAATGGGCGCTGCCCGGCGGCAGTGTTAATGCGTCAGAATCGCCGCGATGTGGTGCGGAGCGAGAGGTGTTTGAAGAAACGGGTTTGGCCGCTCGCGCTGGCGATTTAGCTATCGTTTTCGATAATGGCTTCCATCTGTACTGGTGCGCGGTGCCCGCCTCGGCGGAGCCGCGCATTCACCGTCCGCTGGAGGTGGCAGACGTCACTTGGTGGAAGCTGGAGGCGTTACCCGATGGCGCTTGGCGATATCCCGGGCAAGGAGCGATGATCCGTGAGCTGATTTTGGCGCGCTCGGTGGCGCCGACTGAGTAATGGTGGTGAGCGATTTGCGCCACAATGAGAGGAGATGAATCCCAATATGAGTCAAGAATCGATTGAAGCAGCCGTTTTTCGACGACTGTTATCACACCTCGACGGTCGCAAAGACGTCCAGAACATAGACCTCATGAATCTGGCCGGCTTTTGCCGAAACTGCCTGTCCAAGTGGTACGCAGAAGCCGCTGGAGAGCAGGGCGTGACGTTGGCTAAAGAGGCAGCCCGCGAGATCGTGTATGGCATGCCGTATGACGAGTGGAAGGCGCAGTATCAGACCGAGGCGACGCCCGAACAGGCAGCCCAATTTGCTGCGAAGCAGTCGGACTCAGCTGGACAGTGACGCCAACACGTCGCTGACCGAGACGACGTCAGCATACTTAGCATTGAGGTCATAAAGGTTGGCCTCATGGGCCTGCTCATCCCGATCACCACAGGCCTCCTTTGGCACCAAGACGCGATAGTTATTCTGTAATCCATCTACTGCAGTAGCGCGCACACAGCCGCTGGTGGTGAGGCCTGTGACCACCACAGAGTCCACGCTCTTTGCTTTCAGCCAGTCATCCAGCTCGGTGCCGTGGAAGCCGCTGGCATGGCGTTTCTCCAACTGAAGATCTGACGGGGCGATGGGTAACCGCGGATCAAATTTGACCCATTCTGACTCAGGGGTCAGGAGGTTGAGTGCCGGGACCCTCGCTCGAAACACGGAAGCTTGTTCCTCGTTGTGATAGACCACTGTGGTCAGGGCAACGGGCAGATCTGCCTGATGGAAGGCATTTATCAGTTCGATATTGGCCGCTACGACAGCGTCCGCCTCAGAACCCAAGGGGCATTCAGGGTCGGTAAACCCCACCACCACATCGACGATGATCAAAGCAGGTTTTTGGCCCATCCCGCCGTCGATTCTGTCCAATGCTTTTCGGTCTGACATGGCTGGCGTCCAGTTCACCCTAATCGGTACTATCTGCATCATGAGCCATCTGAAACACCAGTGCCAGAGCCGGCACACTGTCATTGCGTGAGACGCTCGCCTGATGAATGACGCGCAGCCGATAGCGGTTGATGTCAGCGCATTGATCGATGCCGACTGGCCCGAGTGGCAATCCGCGCTCGAGGACATTCGACGCGAATATGGTGACGAGGGCGTAAGGGCACTCCTGCGGCGCCTTCAGGAATACAGCATCGATCAGGGCGTCACACTCTCCGATGCGTTACTGAACACCCCGTACATCAACACGCTTTCTTCTGACGAACAGCCGCCGTATCCCGGTGATCTGGAGCTCGAGAAACGCATCGAAAACATCATTCGCTGGAACGCGGCCGCCATGATCCTGCGGGCGCAGGACGAAGGTGCCGGTTTGGGTGGGCACATTGCGACTTATGCCTCTG
>JAAEZV010000406.1 GCA_018222695.1 Gammaproteobacteria bacterium | reverse complement strand
CCAGTGCCCTGCTGCTGGCCAGCGAAGACGCCATCGCACGCCATGGCCTGAAACCGCGTGCCCGCATCGTGGCGCACGCCCGGAACAGCCTGGCACCCGAGGATTTCACACTCGCACCGATCGGCGCCGTAGAACAGGTGCTGGCCAAGGCAGGTTGGTCCGCGGCTGAGGTCGATCTGTGGGAGATCAATGAAGCTTTCGCGATGGTCACTATGCTGACAACGCGCGCACTGGATCTCGATCCTGGCTGCGTCAACGTCCATGGCGGCGCCTGCGCGCAAGGCCACCCGATCGGTTCGACCGGCTCAAGGATCATCGTGACCCTCATGCACGCACTAGAACACTACGGCAAGCAGCGCGGCGTCGCCGCCCTGTGTATCGGCGGCGGTGAAGCCACCGCGGTTGCCATTGAACTCGTTGCTTAACCGAACGCCTGACGATGCTGTCTGACATTCCCACACTGCTCGATGACATCAGCGCCGGCCGCATGGTCATCCTGATGGATGATGAGGATCGTGAGAATGAAGGCGACTTAATCATCGCGGCCGAAAAAGCCACACCGGAGATCATCAATTTTTTCGCCACTGAAGCCTGCGGCTTGATCTGCATGCCCATCACACCTGAGCGGGCACGACAGCTGAACCTGCCTTTGATGGTGCGCGACAACCGCTCCCAGCATGAGACCAATTTCACCGTGTCGATCGACGCCACCGAGCAGGTGGGCCCTGGCATCAGCGCCGCGCAGCGCTCTCATACGATCCTGCAGGCGGTAGCAGACAAGGCCACGCCCAAAGACATTCGTCAGCCCGGGCATATCTTTCCGCTCGTGGCGAAACCCGGCGGCGTATTAAAGCGGGCAGGCCATACCGAAGCCGGTGTCGATCTGGCGCGCATGGCGGGCCTAGCACCGGCAGCAGTGATTGTGGAAATTATGAATCCCGACGGCACCATGGCGCGCCGCCCGGAACTCGAGATCTTTGCCCGGGAACACGGGCTCAACATGGGTACCATCGCCGATCTGATTGAGTATCGGTCACTGCATGAACAATCCATCGAACTGCATAGCGCCGACTCGATCCAGACCGAATGGGGCCCCTTTACGCTTCACACCTTCCGGGATCTGATAGACGACAAGCTGCATTTTGCGCTCAGCCTGGGTGATTTGAGCCAGCCTGGAGCGGTACCGGTGCGAGTGCAGCCGGTGAACACCCTTCGTGACCTGCTCGGCACCCAGCTCGACGCCTCGAGCGCTCCGGGATGGTCATATCGCGCCGCAATGAGTCACATTGCCACTGCCGGCAGAGGTGTGGTGGTACTGCTAGGCGGCGCTGAAACGCCGGCTACCATCCTTGAGGATCTGGATCAGCTCCTCCACGCCGAGCAGCGGCCCGCGCCTCCCCAAAATTACCGCCTGATCGGCACCGGCGCACAAATTTTAAGGCATCTTGGGCTCAACGATTTACAGTTGATGTCGGCGCCGCTTCACTTCAACGCGCTGTCGGGCTTCAACCTGAACATCACCGACTTTCTCGCCGCGCCGGGGCGCTAACGAGAGCCATCAGCTGGAGAGAGCCATCAGCTGGAGAGAGCCATCAGGAGTGGAAGGTCACCACGTCTTCTAACGCCGCCCGATCTGTGCACACCTCATTCACCGCCGCCTCGGTGGGGTAACCAAAACTCATGCCAAACAGCAGTTGCTCGTGGTCACCGAGTCCCAACGCAGGCCGAATCACGTTGGCGAGAAAAGCCAACGCGGTCTGGGGGCAAGACCCCAAGCCATGCGCTGTCAGCCCCAGCATCACGGTCTGTGCGAACATGCCCAGGTCACAGGCCTCGCGCAAACCAAAGCCAGTGGGCAAGGTAAAGAAAGCCACCGCGGGCGCATCAAAAAAACTGAAGTTGCGCATGAACCAGGCGTTGCGCTCAGCCTTCTGCTCACGCGCAATGCCCAGCGAATCGTAGAGCGCTGTCGCCGAGGCATACTGGCGGTCCTTATAAACCCCCTCGTATTGGCCGTCATAGGGGAAGTCCAGCGCAATCTCACCCGCCGCAAATTTGGCGGGCAGCTCGGCCCTCAGC
>JAAEZV010000405.1 GCA_018222695.1 Gammaproteobacteria bacterium | reverse complement strand
TTTAAGTCCTACTGGGCCCACCATCTCGCCAAACTCATGGCGCCGCTCCATGGACAACTCCAGTCCTAGCGAGATGCACAGCGGCTAGCGGATTTCCCCCGGCTGCTGCTTCGCATATGAAATAGTCCCCCGCTGACGTTTTGTAGTACCGTTGCCGCACCCGCTGAAGGACACCGATATGACCGATTTTGACAACCTGATCTACGAAAAACCTGAGGCGGGCATCGCCCGGATCTGGCTCAACCGCCCCGAGGCACGAAATGCCCAAGACACTCACCTCCTCTACGAATTGAACGACGCTTTCGACATCGCCATGGGCGATAGCGAGGTGAAGGTGGTGATACTGGCCGCTAAGGGCCCCCACTTTTCAGCCGGCCACGACCTGCGGGATATCGACAGGCGCGGCAGCGAACACAAACGGGTTGGCACCTGGAGTGACGATAAATGGGAAGGCTCGGAAGCTTATTACTGCCGAGAAAAGGAAATCTATGAAGGTTTTTGCCGCCGCTGGCGGGATTTGGCCAAACCCACCATCGCATCTGTGCACGGTAAATCCATTGCCGGCGGGTTGATGCTGATCTGGCCCTGTGACTTTGTCATTGCCAGCGACGATGCCACCTTTCAGGACAACACCATGTACATGGGTATACCCGGCGTAGAGTACTTTGCCCACGTTTGGGAACTGGGCATCCGTAAGGCCAAGGAGTTCCTGCTCACCGGTCAGCCCATCACTGCCGAGGAGGCACAGGCTGCGGGCATGGTGAACCGGGTCGTCACACGAGACGAGCTAGAAGAGGAAACCTTAGCCTTTGCTCGCACGCTGTCCGACAAACCGTCGTTTGCCTTAAAACTCGGCAAAGACGCGATCAACGCGGCTTTTCACGCCCAAGGCTTTGAGAACGTGCAGCGGAGCGCATTTAACGCACATCATCTGGCCCACACACATTATCGCTTGCACCAGGACGGCTCGTTCATAGACAGGGAATTCATGCGCAATTTTCAATCTAAGAAGAAATCAGACTGAATCCGACTTGATGGTGAGCAGCATCCAGACATACCCCTGACTGGAGTCGCGCTCCTCACTGACCCGTAAACCAACTCGCTTGGGTTTCCAGCACTGATCGATCCTGGGACGCCACATAACGAAGCTTCTCCGCCGCTTGTGGCAAGTGATAGCGGAAGAAAAACTGGCACGCTACGACCTTACCTTCGTAGAAATCGGTGTCCGCCTGCGCGCCTTTTTGCAGCGCCTCCTGAGCAATCAACGCCTGACGCAGCCACAGCCAGGCAATGACCACGTGCCCGAAGGCGTCCAGAAAGGGCGTGGCACTGGAAAGGCGCGTGACCGTATCGGCTTCCTGATTCACGGTCTCGACGGTCTGCTTGGCCAGTTGCCAGATAGCGTTGAGTGCCTCCCCCATCGCTGAGAGCGACTCACTGCCTGCGGCTGCCTCCAGCGCCGGCTGCATTTCCTCTTCAAAAATGGTGAGCGTGACACCACCCGCCAGATTCACTTTGCGGCCCAACAGATCGAGGCCATGAATACCGTGGCTGCCTTCATGAATCGGATTTAAGCGGTTGTCCCGATAAAGCCGCTCCACCGGGTACTCCCGGGTGTAACCGTAGCCACCCAAAATCTGGATGGCGTGCTTGTTAGCCTCGAGGGTGTATTCCGAGGGCCAGGATTTGGCGATTGGAGTCAGAAGCTCAAGCAGTAAAGTGAGCCGCTGTGACGCCTGCGGGTCATCTGAAATGAGCTGTTGATCCACCAGCTGCGAGCAGTAGGTGAGTAAGGCAATACTGCCCTCCACCGCCACCTTCTGCTCCATCAAGAGCCTACGGATATCCGCGTGCTCAATGATGGGCAGCATCGGGCTATTGGGGTCTTTATCGCCGGGATGACGGCCCTGCGGCCGGTTGCGGGCGTAATCGAGCGAGTAAAGGTAACCACCCAAACCCGACATCGTGGCGAGCATACCCACGCCGATTCGCGCTTCGTTCATCATGTGGAACATATTCTTTAGGCCTTCGTTTTCCTCTCCAACGAGGTAGCCAAGGCAGTCACCACCCTCACCAAAAT
>JAAEZV010000404.1 GCA_018222695.1 Gammaproteobacteria bacterium | reverse complement strand
GTCGACTACAACATAACTGATGCCATCAAAAACTAGGCTCTCGTCAATGAATGACTGAAACGCGGCGTCGACCTCGCTGAAGTCAGGGGTGACTGGCGGCGGTGGTGCTGTGCCGTCATTCTGACCGGGTGGCGTGGGCGTACTGCTGGAACCCCCGCCGCCGCCACAGGCTGAAACCAAAGCCAGTGCCGACAGCGTGAGTAGGTGGCGCGATATCAGATCAAAAAAACGGCGCATGGGAACCTCAGGGAAACCGAGGCTAGATCGTCCTTGATTCGGCGCGGCAGCTCAACAGTCAGCGGGATAACCGCACAAAATAACTGTTGCAAAAACGATACGTTTTGAGATTATTAACGTTACAATCGTTGCGTAATAGAACTCCGTATAGTGATGTCGAAGCACCTTGCTTCCCACCCAATATGGAGGTCCGTTATGAAAATGGTTGGTTTATTTAAGCGTGGGGCGACGGTCATGGCCGCGTCTCTGGTGGCGTTTTCTGTCGAGGTTTCGGCAGATACCGCCGAACAATTGGCGATCTGCAAATCCGAGCTCAAGTCAATGTATGGCGAGGGTACGCGGGTCAGAATGTACGGTACCAAGTCGTATCGCGGTGTCGAGACACTGAAGCTGAAGGTAACGCCTGCAGGCGACTCTTCCATGACGCTGCAGTGCTCGAGTGACACCGAGTCCGACGAGCGCGTGGTGCTCAAAGACAAATATGGGGACACGCTGGTCTCGTAATGGATAGGCCAGCAGCGCCCCTCAAGAGGGGGAACAACCCAATGAACTGGGATGATCTGAAGGTGCTGCTGGCCCTTTCTCGCGAAGGCTCCACCCGCAAAGCTGCCGCCAAATTGGGTGTCAGTAATACCACCGTGATGCGTCGCCTTGAATCGCTGGAGGAGCAGGTCGGTGGTCGCTTGTTTGACCGCACGCCCGATGGCTTCAGGGCCACTTCGCTCGCCGACCAACTGCTGCCCGCCGCCCGCGAGGTCGAGGAGATGCTCGCCGAGGCTGAGCGCCAAGTGTCGGGCAAGGACTCCGAACTCAGCGGGCGTATCAAGCTCTCCCTACCCGCCGTGCCGGTCACCCATATTTCCGAGGCCGTGGCGGAGTTTGCGATTCAGTACCCCCGTATTGAGTTGGATATCACCGTCAGTGACCACCCGGTGGATCTGGCGCGACGCGAGGCCGACATCGCTGTTCGGGGTATCCCAAAACACAAGCGCCCTCCCAAGGATATCGTTGGCATTAAACTGGGCCGGATTTCCATGGGCTATTACGTCCATAAGGAGTTGCTGAGCGAGGCGTCGCGAGGCCACCGCGAGCTCACCTGCATTCGCGCCTCGGGCCGGGCCCTGTCGCTGGGGGACCTGCCTGATCCCGATTCACTGGGCCTTAAAAGCCGACATTTGATCGACGGCATCACACCTCGCACCGTGGCGGTGACCAATAAACTGGGTGTTGCAGCGTTGCCGTGTTTTCTTGCCAAACAGTATCCGGAGCTTATCCTGTTGCCCGGTGTTCCCTCGGCTCACTGGGGGCACACTTGGTTGCTGCATCACAAGGACCTGCGGCAGTCGGCACGGATCCGCGCGTTGTTCAAACACCTCTCCATGCTCGAGGAGAAATGGCCCAGTGCTTGGGATACCAGCCCCCAAGCGGAGCCCCAGGCCGCGTAACGGTGTTCGTCAGGACTTGACCGGCCCGCAGTGAGGCAGGATATTCGTGGTCACGCCCACGGCGCGCCCTTCGTTATCAATTGGATAACAGCGTGCTTCTGATAAAGGCCGGACGCGATGACCAAGCCAACAGCGGAAATGAATCGGTCGACCGTGCACGCACTCTCTCCCATGCAGAGCTGTCGCGATCGGGGCAGGCAGTCTTTTATTTTTCATACCAAACGCCAGCTGGGCCAATTTGCGCGGAGCACTTTGCAGCACGAATTTGGCAAAGCGCAGGAGTCTGACGACACCGAATCTTCTGCAGCGCCCCTCGACAAACATCCCGCCTTTGCCGCGTGGAGCGCGCTCAATATCGGCTCTCAGCAGCAAATGTGGCGTGCGCTCGGTGACATGGTGAG
>JAAEZV010000403.1 GCA_018222695.1 Gammaproteobacteria bacterium | reverse complement strand
ACCCGCTCGCGAGTTCGCTATGACCGCACCCGCCGACACACTCCCCTTTCCCCCTGGCAGACCGTCTGACTATCTGCCTCTGGAAGACGAGCCCTCGTTCGTTGCGGGAGAGCATTTGGCGCTCGAAATACCGACCGAGACCACGGACCTCGCCACTTTGGGATATCAGGAATCGGATCTTGCGGATTGCGCCTCCACCTTTGCCGTCAGCAACGCCTTCCGCATTCTATCGACAGAGGGCGTCGCCGCCATGCGCCATGTCTGCGATCAGATCTATCACAACCGGAACGCCAACGAAGGCACCGGCGCCAACCGTTTAGGCAGCTACGCGCGAGGCGCAGGCTACCGCTCGCAATTCATCCGCGACTTCTGCGACAGCCCCGAGCTGGCGGCACACCTGTCAGACATCGCCAGGATCCCACTTGGGCGCCATTCGGTGCCCGCCGTGGCCTGCGGCATCAACTATGCGCCCGAGGACATTTCCCGCGCGGTCGATACCTGGCACGTGGATTCGGTCGCCTTCGATATCGTCATGATGATCACCGACCCCAGCATCTTGAAGGGGGGGGAATTCCAGTACTTCCACGGCACCAAGCAGGAAGGTCAGGCGCTCTTGGGTATCACAGGCGAAGAAGGTGTCGACACGGCGCTGCCTGAGGACCGGGTCGTGACGATTCCTTTCCCCGAGGCCGGCTTTGGCTTTATGCAGCAGGGCACCATGATTTTTCACCGCGCCTGCCGACTCCTCGAGCGTGCCGATCGCATCACGATGATTCCCTCGTTTGAGGTGCTGCCCGCAAACGCCCCCGACAGTACCAATACCCTCAACATGGCCGACTGGGATGACCCCGGCATCTGCCCGGAGCTCGCCCGCCATGAGATCTGGCGCACCCAGGCACGCCTAGAAAGCCTGCTGGATGAGATCGTGCTCGAGGATCACCCCGCCGAACTCAGCGCCCGCATCAATGCAGCGATCGGACGACTGGTGAGCTTCAGCGACAAACTGGAGAAGAAGTCGTCATGAGCCACAGCGCTGACCTTGCGGGTAAGGCAGTACTCATCACCGGTGCCGCGGGATGCATTGGCGCCTGGGTGGTTAAACAGCTGCGCGAGTTGGGCGCCACGCCCGTGGTGTTCGATATCGCCGAGAATCGCGAGCGCCTGGATCTGATCATGCCCGACGCGGAGTCCGTCATCTGGGAGCTGGGCGATATCACTGATTTTGAGCGCCTGCTTGAGGTGGCAGAGACGCACAACATCGAAGCCATTATTCACCTCGCCGCGCTACAGGTGCCCTTTTGCAAGGCCGACCCCGTTGGCAGCACGCGCATCAATGTGATGGGCAGCATCCACATACTGGAATTGGCGAGGCAGCGGGGTATCACGCGCATGAGCTATGCCAGCTCGGTTGCAGCGCCCGCCATGGGTGACAATGACTGGCTGGCCACCCTCTACGGCGCGCACAAGATCTGCGGCGAGCAGATGGCCGCCGTGTACTGGCAAGACTGGGGTGTATCGAGCGTTGGGATTCGCCCCGCCATCATTTACGGACCGGGTCGTGATCAGGGCATGAGCGCTGCGCCCACCATCGCGCTGATGGCCGCCGAGGTCGGCGAGGCTTACACCATCCCCTTCACCGGTGACGTGGGTTTTGTTTACGTGGCGGATGCCGCCGAGCGCTTCATCGCGGCGGCCAGCCGCTCTTTTGAAGGCGCCCACGTGTTCGACCTCAATGGCACGCCGGCCACCGTGACCAAGATGCTGGCATTACTGAACGACCATTACCCTGATGCCGCGATCGAGGCGACCGGAGACCCGATGCCCTTCCCCGCCGAAGCGAACAGCGGCGCGCTGGAGCAGCTCATTGGCTTACCAGACTGCCGCCCATTGGAAGCCGGGATTGCCGATACCGTTTCGGGTTTTCAGGCAGCCAAAGCGCGAGGCGTCGATCTTGCGGGTATGTATCAAGACACACTGGGGAAAACGCCATGAAGCTGGTGCGATGGGGTGATGCCGGTGCCGAGCAAGCGGGCCTGGTGGATGATTCAGGAGCTCTGCGGGATCTCAGCGGCACGGTCGCGGAC
>JAAEZV010000017.1 GCA_018222695.1 Gammaproteobacteria bacterium | reverse complement strand
ACGGCATCCACATTTTCTTTCCCGACCCTTGGCATAAAAAGCGCCACCACAAGCGACGATTGATTCAGCCCAAGCTGGTCCAAGAGCTGGCAACGCTGTTACGGGCAGACGGCTATCTGCATCTCGCCACTGATTGGGCGCCCTATGCTGAGCACATGTTTGAAGTGCTGGATAGCGAGCCGCTGCTCGTGAATACCGCGGGCGCACCCGCCACGCCGGTGCCTCGACCAAATTACCGAACCCCTACCAAATTTGAGGCGCGTGGCGAGCGGTTGGGGCATGTCATACAGGACCTCATTTACCGCAAGCGTCAGTGAAGCGCCGCCACAGTACGACAGAGTGGTTGTTGCGTCTCAATCCGCTCTGACGCCTTGGTGTCCTTTTGCAGATGCAGGCGCTGCTATAGAAAGGTTTCGATCACGCTATCTAAAAACTGATACCCCAGCGGTGTGGTCACAAACTGACCTTTGTCGGGTGCTTCAACCCAGCCACGGGATACGGCGGTCTCGGCCGCTGCGATCAGCTGGTCAACGGCAGTGCCCGTCGTTTGCGCAAAGTGGGTGACCGGCACGCCCGATTTGAGCCTTAAGGTATTCATGGCGAATTCGGTGATCTTTTCGGCAGGCGAAATCGCGACACCCTGCGGTGCTGAGAGCGGCAATGACTTCGTCACAGCAAGATAGTCTGAGGGCGCCCGGGTGCGCTGGGTTCGAATAATGGAGCCATCCGCGAGAGAGATCTTGCCGTGGGCACCTGCCCCCAACCCAATGTAATCGCCAAAGCGCCAGTAGTTCAGGTTGTGCTGACTCTCTTCTCCCTCGCTGCTGAACGCCGATACCTCATATTGGTGAAGCCCTGCGTCAGCGAGGATGGCGTCGCCCACCTGCTGAATCGATTCCAGTTCGCTTTCGTCGGGAAGAACCGGCGGCGCCGACCAGAAGTGGGTATTGCGCTCGATCGTCAGCTGGTACCAGGAGATGTGGCCAGCGCTTCTGCGCACGGCCTCCGTGAGGTCTGACGCGGCCGATTGCGCGTCCTGCCCCGGCAATCCATGCATCAGATCAATATTCCATCGCCGGAACCCGGCGGCGGCGACCATGTCCAGTGCGCGGCGAGCGTCGTCGCCTGAGTGAATCCGCCCCAAGGTCTTGAGCGCGCGGTCATCGAAACTTTGCACACCTATGCTAAGCCGGTTCACGCCAGCCGCGTGGTACCCGGCGAACCGGTCGCACTCAGCGCTGCCGGGATTACTTTCCAGCGTGATCTCAACATCGCAGGAAAGGTTTGCCCTAACTGATATCCCCTCGAGGAGCGCGCCAAGCCAGCGACCCTCAAACAAGCTGGGCGTGCCGCCGCCAATAAAAATAGAATGGATAGGTCGGTCATGCCACCACGCCCGCTGGCTGTCGAGATCAGCCAGAAGGGCTTCGACATAGGGTTGTTGTAGGGAATCTGTAAAGCCTTCGTGGCTGTTGAAGTCGCAATAGGGGCATTTGCGCGTGCACCAAGGCAGATGAATATAGAGCGACAGCGGCACCGCCTGTGGATCGATCATGCTGCCAGTTGTGTCAGTAACTGTTGAACAGCCAGTGCGCGGTGACTGACGCGATTTTTTTCCTCTGCTGACAACTCGGCGGCGTGCTGTTCATAGCCATCTGCCACAAACAGGGGGTCATAGCCAAAGCCTCCGGCGCCGCGGGGTGCGGTGGCGATGCGCCCGTGCCATCGCCCCTCAGCAATGAGGGGGGTGGGGTCGTCTGCATGTTCCAGCAACACCAGCACCGCAACATAGAAGGCTGCCCGATCCTCAGCCTCGAGTGTTGCCATGTTTTCCAGTAGCAGTGCGTTATTGGCCGCGTCGTCGCCCCCGGAGTAGCGCGCTGATCGCAGGCCGGGCGCACCTCCAAGAGCGGGCACAACCAGTCCAGAATCATCGGCCAGCGCCGCACAGTGGGTCTGTGCGCAGGCATGGCGGGCCTTGATCAATGCGTTTTCGACAAAGGTGCTGCCTGTCTCTTCCACGTCGCCAACACCCAGCTCCGCTTGGGGACATACCTGCCATTGGCTGCCGAGCACTGCCTGAAACTCACGGATTTTGCCCGGATTGTGGCTGGCAATGATCAAGCGAGGTCGTGCGTCGTCAGACATCGCCTAGCCCTGCCGCCACAGCTGCACTTTCATTTTATGCTCGAAAACCGAGGCCGCGCCCTCCGGCTGAAAGGTGAACTCAAAAAAACGGTATTCCCGATCCAGAAATTCAAACGGCACGATGTAATACGTGGCGCGGCCCTCGCGAATCTCCTTGACCCGCATGTCACCACCCGTGATCAAGTCCCAGGTACGGCCCTCGATTTTCATCGGTCGACCCGCGATGTCTCCGGCGTCGGCATCGCGGACCGACAGCGTCAGGATCGCCTTGTCGGCCCCGCGCGCAATGCCGTATTCGGCGGCGACTTCTGGTGACAGGAAAGTGGTGTAGACAATGCTGTGGTGTAGCTCGAACTGCTCGTATCGCGTCGACTGCTGTGCCGCGGCTGGCAGTACACAGCACGCCAGCAGCAGTCCGACAATCAGGTGCCAGCGCGACGTATGCGATAGATCGCGCTGCTGGCAAACACGTTGGGAAGCCATCTGCCCAACAGGTGCTGAGCGGGCCCCGCAATGGTCGCTCGCTCGATAATATCGATGTCTAGTTCTGAACACAGCGACTCAAAGTCCTTGACGGTGCAAAAGTGAATGTTGGGGGTGTCGTACCACTGCCGCGGCATCGCCCGAGACATGGGCATGCGGCCCTTCAATCCCAGGTGTAGGCGGCAGAGCCAATGTCCGAAATTGGGGAAGGACACAACGGCCTCATCACCAATATCGACCATACGCTGCAGCGCGATATGCGGATGTGTCAGCTCCTGCAGGGCATGCGCCAACACGACAACATCGAATCCGTTGGTTGAAAAGCAGTGCAGGCCGTCATTAATGTCTTCCTGAATGACATCCAGCCCCTTGCTGACTGACGCAATGAGATTGTCGGGGTCGATATCCACGCCAACACCAGTGGTGTCCCGTTCGTCCCGCAGGCGCGCTAAAAAGGCGCCATCTCCACAACCGAGATCCAGCACACGGCTACCCGGTGTAATCCAGTCGAGCACGGTATTCAGATCCAGTCGAGTCATGATGGACCTACCCGGCGCATCCACTCACTCAACAGCTGCTCGTAGTGAGAATTCGGGAGCAGGAAACCGTCGTGCCCATTATCGGTCTCTATGTTGGCGTAGGTGACGGACTTGCCCGCTGCCATCAGTGCATCCCGAATCTCGATTGATCGCTGAGGTGGAAACCGCCAGTCCGAACTGAACGAGGCCACCAGAAACTTGGCCTGCGCATTGGACAGGGCGGCGGTGAGGTCGCCGCCGTGCTCACCTGCCAGATCAAAAAGGTCCAATGCTCGCGTCATCAGGACATAGGTGTTGGCGTCGAATTGGGTGGAGAAGCGGCTTCCCTGATGGCGCAAATAACTCTCCACTTGAAAGACCCATTCTGCATTGTCGTTCGGCGTAAAACTGCCTTCTCGCAGCTCCCGGCCAAACCGGTCACTCATGCCGTCGGCAGACATATAGGTGAGATGGCCGACCATTCGTGCCAGTGCAACGCCCCGCGTCGGCAGTGCACCCGCTGCGAGATAGTCGCCCTCATACCAATCCGGGTCGGAGAGGATGGCGTGGCGCGCGATTTCGTTGAAGGCAATATTCTGTGCGGTGAGGCCTGGTGCCGCGGCCAGCGCGACGCAGTGCTCAACCCAATCGGGAAAATCGATCGCCCACTGAAGGGCCTGCATGCCGCCCAGACTCCCGCCCATGACGGCGGCCCAGCGCGAAATGCCCAGGTGCTCGGCCAGCCACTTCTGGCTGCGAACCCAATCCTGAACCTGGGGTTGCGGAAATTGACCGCCCCAGGGCTTTCCTGTGTCCGGGTTGATCGTATTGGGGCCTGAGGAGCCGTCACAACATCCCAAATTATTGGAGCAGACCACGAATAAACGCTCGGTATCGATCGGCTTACCCGGGCCGATTGCCAGATCCCACCAGCCTGCACGGCGGTCATCGCCCGCATGGAACCCTGCAGCGTGATGCGAACCCGATAACGCATGGCAGATCAGCACGGCATTATCACCGGCGCTGTTCAGTTCGCCATAGGTCTCGTACACCAGCTCATGACTACTGAGCGCGGCGCCGTTGGTGAAAGCAAAGGGGGTGTCGCATTTGGCGATCTGTGGTGTCACCACCCCGACACTGCCTGCAGGGATCGTCTCGCTCATGTCAGAGTCCGAAAACCAGGCCCGGAGGCAGTCCCACGGTGAGCGCGGCATGTCGGAGGCCGATTTGCACAACGTTAATGCCGATGAACACCAGGATGGGTGAGAAGTCGATGCCGCCCATATTGGGCAGTAATGAGCGGACGGGGGCCATGACGGGTTCGGAGATCTGCCAGATCAACTCGATGGCAGGATGGCGGCTTCCGGGCGCGATCCAACTGACAATGATCATGGCGATCAGTATGAAAAAGTAGAGGTTGACCAGCAGCGCGACGACGCCGATCAGGCCCCATAGCAGCAAGGTTGCGAAGCCGGGCAGCGCCCAGCGCTCCCCCGCTATCAAGGCGATGCCTACCAGAATCAGTGACTGCAGGAGCACAGCCAGCACCCACACAGCCCAGTCAATGCGACCAGTGGCGGGCAGCGCGCCGCGCAGGGGTGTCAGCAGTGGGTTGGTCAGTTTCACAATCATTTGCGACAGGGGGTTGTAGAAGTTCACCCGAGAGGCGTGAAGGACCCCGCGCAGAATGACTACAAACAGCAACAATGCGCCCAGATTGCGAATCAAATACAGCGATATTTCCGTGCCAGCAGTCATCAGCCGAACTCCTCGCCCAAGGCTTTAGCGCGCGCGG
Source organism: Gammaproteobacteria bacterium (assembly GCA_018222695.1). Lineage (GTDB taxonomy): Bacteria > Pseudomonadota > Gammaproteobacteria > Pseudomonadales > Halieaceae > Luminiphilus. The sequence goes on along the minus strand of JAAEZV010000017.1, from coordinate 10,103 downwards.
CGCATTGCCGCACAGCTTCTGCTACCGCTGCATCGAAGTCATGGGCCTGAAGTGATTGCAGCGCTTGCTCGGTGGTGCCGCCGGGGCTGGTCACGTTTTCGCGCAGCGTGGCAACCGGCTCCGTGGCCTGAGCTGCCAATGATGCGGCGCCGAGTGCGGTCTGCACAGTCAGCGCCATCGCAACCTCCTCTTCGAGTCCCAGTTCCGTACCGGTCCGGGCAATGGCTTCAATCAGTGCAAAAAAGTAGGCGGGGCCACTGCCCGATACGGCCGTTACCGCATCGAGTAGATCTTCGCGAGTCACCCAAACCGTTTTACCCGCGGCGTTGGTCACCTGCTCTGCGAGTTCCCGATGGGCAGCATCGACCGAGTCGGGCGCGTACAGTGCACTCGCACCCAACCCAATCATGGCTGGTGTGTTGGGCATGCAGCGAATGACCGAGACGTCCCCGCCCAGCTGAGACTGGAGCGAGCTGATTGGGATGCCGGCCGCAATAGAGAGCAGTGCAGTGCGAGGCCCCAGCTGGTCTTTAATCGCGGTCAGCGCGGCGGGGATGACCTGCGGTTTTACCGCTGCCACCACCAAGTCTGCATCTTCGTACAGCGTGTCAGGCGAGGTGCTGAGGTGCGACAGACCCATGGCTTCCAGGCGCGCAAGCGCGGCGTCGCTGGGGTCACTAGCCCGAAGCTGGTTTGGAGAAATTCCCTCGGCGATCAGACCGCTGATCATGGCGCCGGCCATATTGCCCGCGCCTAGAAACGCAATAACAGGTGCCACTTCAGATGACATGGGATGGCGGGTATCCGTCACAAACGAGCTTAATTATACCGCGCCCCAAAAATATCTGTGCCGACACGAACGATGCTCGCGCCCTCACTGACAGCAGCCTCCAGATCTCCCGACATGCCCATAGACAGAGTGTCGAGCTGGGGCAGGGAGTCAGACAGGCGATCCATGAGTTCTCTTATTTGACGAAAGGGCTCGCGCTGCTCGGCCTGGTTGGTGGTCGCTGCGGGGATCGTCATGAATCCGCGCAGCCTCAGCCCCGGCAGTTCGTTGATGGCTGCCATCAGCTCAGGCGCCGCATCAACCTCGATGCCGGATTTGCTGTCCTCGTTAGAGGTGTTGATCTGCACCAATACATTGAGCGGCGCTTTGTCGTTTGGGCGCTGCTCACTGAGTCGGCGGGCTACTTTTAAGCGATCAATACTGTGTACCCAGTCACTGACCTCGGCGATCAAGGCAGTTTTATTGCTCTGGATTGGGCCAATGAAGTGCCAGCACAGCGGCAGGTCGGCGAGCGCCGCCGCTTTTTCCGCCATTTCCTGTGCGTAATTTTCACCAAACGCAGACAAACCGAACCCATGGGCCTGTCGGACGAGCTCGGATGGCTTGGTTTTACTGACTGCCAGCAGGGAAACCGCTCCTGTAGCGCGCCCCGACGCCCGCTCCGCCGCCCGAATCCGGCGGGCGACTTCTGATATATTGCGCTCAAGTTCAGTCGGTATCATGGTGGCATCATAAGGAAGTTGATTCGCCATGTGCTAGCCCGACACTGGCGGAGAATGTGACATGGATATCACTGAATTACTCGCTTTTAGCGTCCAGCAAGGCGCTTCAGACCTCCATCTTTCGGCAGGCCTGCCACCAATGATCCGAGTGGACGGCGACGTTCGCCGCGTCAATGTGCCCGCTCAGGATCACGCCGAAGTGCAGGCGCTGGTCTACGACATCATGAACGACCGTCAGCGAAAGGATTTTGAAGAATTTCTTGAGACGGACTTTTCCTTCGAAGTACCGGGTGTCGCACGCTTTCGCGTCAACGCTTTCAATCAGAACCGTGGCGCGGGTGCGGTTTTTAGGACGATCCCCTCCGAAGTACTGTCGATGGATACCCTCGGTATGGGACAGGTATTCCGCGACATCTCCATGATACCCAGAGGTCTTGTGCTGGTGACCGGGCCCACTGGCTCAGGTAAGTCTACTACGCTCGCCGCGATGATCGATTTCATCAATGACAACCGCTACGACCATATCCTTACCATTGAGGATCCGATTGAGTTCGTGCACGAGAGCAAGCGTTGCCTCGTGAATCAGCGCGAGGTCCATCGCGACACGCTGGGCTTTTCGGAGGCGTTGCGATCCGCGCTCCGAGAGGACCCGGACATCATCTTGGTGGGTGAGATGCGTGACCTCGAGACCATCCGGTTGGCGCTCACGGCGGCAGAGACGGGTCACCTGGTCTTTGGCACGCTGCACACGACCTCGGCGGCCAAGACGATTGACCGCGTGATTGACGTTTTTCCCGCGGCCGAGAAAGCCATGGTGCGCTCGATGCTGTCTGAGTCTCTGCAGGCGGTCATCTCACAAACCCTGCTGAAGAAAAAAAGTGGCGGTCGGGTCGCGGCGCACGAAATCATGCGCGGCACGTCGGCGATCCGAAACCTGATTCGCGAAGACAAAGTGGCGCAGATGTATTCGGCCATTCAGACAGGCCAAGCTATTGGCATGCAAACCATGGATCAGTGTCTGCAAGGTCTGGTTGAGAAGCGCATCATCACAGTGGAGGCTGCACGCGAGAAAGCGCGGCAGCCCGACAGCATTACGTCCTGACGCTTACTGCTCGTTGAGCCAAGTAGTCAATATGATGGCCGCGGCTTCATCATCGATTGGTTTGGCTGCGAAATCGCCATTGTGCCCCGACGCCAACGCGGCCGCTTTGGCTTCACGACTGGACAGCCGCTCGTCGACCAGCGTCACGATACGCTGGTACCGGCCCTCGATCTGACGCGCGAACTTCATCACTCTTTGGCTGATGTCGCTCTCTGATCCATCCATGTTAAGGGGATAACCGACGACCACACGCTGTGGTTGCCACTCCTCAATCAGTTTGGCCAGTGCGTCCCAGTCCGGCACCCCGTCTCGTGCGTTGATAATCGCCAACGGCTGAGCGGTTTGCGACAGGGTGTTGCCCACCGCCACCCCCATGTTGCGCAAGCCGTAGTCAATGGCCAAAACGGTTTCGTGGGCGGTCACAATCAGGCATGCCCCGATTCAGTGCTTAACAGATCGATATCGATACCCAGTTGTCGGCCCGCCACAGTCAGCCGCTCCTCGACGGCGCTCCGGAAAAGAATATCGGGGTCCGCCTGCACGGTCAGCCAACTGTTTTCCGCCATTTCTGCCTCGAGCTGGCCTGCCGACCAGCCGGCATAGCCCAGCGCAACTAAATAATCTTCGGGCCCCTCGCCGGCGGCGATGGCACAGAGAATATCCCGTGACCCGGTGAGACTCATCTCATCCGTTACCGGCTGGCTTCCCTCCCAGTGGGGTTCGCCGCGATGCAGGACAAAACCGTGATCGGTGGCCACCGGCCCGCCCGCCAGAATCGAGGTGTCTGGACATGCTGACGAGATATCAATCTCAAGGTGGGTCAACATATCGCTAAGCCCAATATCCAGACAGTGATTTACGACAATGCCCATTGCGCCCTGCTCGTCATGGTGACAAAGATAAGTGAGTGAGCGGTTAAAAAAGCCGCTGCCGATCACAGGCGTGGCTAGGAGGAAGTGACCCCGTAGCGATTGCGGCGATTGACTGAGGTTTGCGCGTTGGTCTGACATGGCGGCTGGCTCCGTCATCGACGAAATTGCCAGGTGCGGATGATATCTAGCTGCTGTGTCTCGCGCGCCAATGCCTGGGGAAAAGGTGCAAATGGCGCAAGCTTCTCAACGGTATCGACGGCCGCCCGGTCCAATGCTGCGGATCCTGAACTTTCCAATAAATCAATTTGCCGCAAAGAGCCATCACTGTGGACGCTCACCTTGAGTCGCACATCGCCATCACCATGGCGCAGTGCCAGGCCCCGATAGTAGGCGTTGCCATAACGCTCGATGTCGGCTTGCCACTGAAGCAGATAGTCGGCGTCCAGCGCCGCACGCGCGGCCGTTGGGGTTTGCCGGGGGCTGGCAGCTGCCGACATGGTCAGTCCAGACGGCATCACCGAAGCTGTGACGGACCCGGTCCGCTCTGGGGGCTGCGCATCTTGATGAGGTGGCGTCATGGGCGCTGTTTGATAGAGAGAACCGAGCTGATTCGCCGTGGCTTCAGCTTGCGCGGCCTCAGGCGCCTCGGCGGCGGGCGCCAGAAGCACGGTGACCGCACGATTGGCGACCTCCCGTGCAGAGTCTCCCGCTGGAGAGAGCAGGAAGCCAAAAATCACAACCAGGTGGATGCCCAGCGATAGCAGGAAAGCGGGTGGCAGTCCTGTGCGAGGTGCCAGGGCCACCGCAGGTGTTATGCGGGTCAGGAGGACGCCCCTGTCAGCGGCAAGCTGTCAAGAAGCTGGCCTGCAATATCCAGCCTGGACTCTGCCTCGATTTCCCGGAGGCAGGTCGGGCTGGTGACGTTAATTTCTGTGAGGTAGTCGCCGATCACATCGAGGCCGACGAAGTAGAGACCGCGCTCCCTGAGGGTGGGCCCAACGTGATTGGCAATCCATTGATCTCGCTCTGTGAGCGGCTGGACTCTGCCGGAACCACCGGCGGCGAGATTGCCCCGGCTCTCGCCTGCAAGAGGAACTCTTGCCAGAGACCACGTTACCGCCTCTCCGTTGATCATCAGAATTCGTTTATCACCCTCTTGAATAGCAGGTAGATACTGCTGCGCCATGATTGTTTGACGACCGGATCGGGTGAGGGTTTCCAAAATGACGCTGACATTCGGGTCACCCGGCTGTGCGCGGAAGATCGCACTGCCACCCATGCCATCCAATGGTTTGAATATCACGTCGTCATGTTGTGAGTGAAAGGCTCTTAACCGATCCATATCCCGGCTGACCAAAAGCGGTGGGCAGCACTCTGGGAATTCGGTGGCGAACAGCTTTTCATTGCAATCCCTCAAGCTTTGACAGCGGTTAACCACCAGGGTGCCTTCCCGCTCGGCCCGCTCCAGCAGATAGGTGGCGTAGATGTACTCCATGTCGAAAGGCGGGTCTTTGCGCATGAGTACGACGTTGAGTTCGGTGAGCCGCAGCGTGGTTTCGTCACCGAGGTCAAACCAGTGGTCAGCATTGCGATGAACCGTCAGGGGGCGGGCAGTAGCCATGGGCTGCTCTGCGTCGAGAAACAGGCCATCCGGCTCGATATAAAACAGTGTCCAGCCGCGATCCTGCGCCGCCCACAGCAGCGCCAGGGTGGTATCTTTTTTGTAGTGGATGGAGCCAATGGGATCCATTACCACACCGAGCTTGAGGCTCATTTGCGGTCCTTGTTGGGACGGGCTGGATATCTTGCGATCCACAGCAATTCCCCGCAAGCTCTCACCGCCCGAAAAGCGGGGTATTTTGTGGTCTTCTGAGGAGCGCTATGGAGCTGTTGTTTGTCATTGTCGCGTGCGTGAGCCTGTTGTGTGCCGTCACTGCGGTATTGCAGGTTCGCCAGATCGGCTGGGCTGTCTGGTTGTGGTTTTTTTCCGGATGGGTAACCGGCGAGCTGGCCGTCTGGCTTATCGGGTCGCAGATGGTTTTTGTTGCACTCTGCGTGCTGTTGATTGGTACCGGGGCGCCGGGCTTTGCCTTCGGACTGTCCTGCTTTTTGGCGGCCTGGGGTCTGCTGGCGTGGGCGCTCAGGGACGGCTTTGATGCGGGTACGGCTTTTCATCGGGCGCTGCGCGTTGCCCTCGGCGCAGATTTTTTGAATCACATCCCGGAGACACGGCGGGCCAAGCTGACCCAGCAGATTCATAGCCAAGAGTGGTTATGGCCGTTTCGTTTTCGTCGCCCCGGCGTGCGCTATGTGCGCAATGTGAGTTATTCCACTGCAGGAAAGCGGGGGTTGCTGGACATCTACACCCCGGTGACTCAGGGAGAGCGCCGACCGGTATTGCTGCATGTGCATGGCGGCGCGTGGATGATGGGTCACAAGTCTCATCAAGGACAGCCGCTGCTGCACCGCATGGTTGAGCTGGGCTGGGTCGGGGTGTCTATCAATTACCGGCTGGCCCCTCGGGACGCCTATCCTGCTCAAATCATCGACGTCAAAAAGGCCATTGCCTGGGTGAAAACCCACATCGAGGAATACGGCGGTGACCCGGACTTCATCGTCGTCACGGGTGGCTCGGCGGGGGGGCATCTCTCTCTCCTCGCAGGCCTCACCGCCGGTCATGCTGACTGGCAGGCAGGTTTTGAGGGCGCGGATACGGCCGTGCAGGGTGTGCTGGCAATGTATCCGGTTGTGGATCTCACCAACCGGCACGGCATTCGTCAGCAGGCCAGTATGGATGGATTCATCAGCCAAAAGATCATCCAGCAGACCCGAGAGGCGGCACCACAGGTGTTCGAGGATGGCTCACCCACCTCCTGGATCCATCGTGAAGGCGTCGCCGAGGCGGCCCCCCCGTTTTGTATTGTTCAGGGGACCCATGACTCGCTGGTGTGGGTTGAGGAAGTGCGGCGCTTCGTTGCCGAATTGGCGCCGCTCACCAGCGTGCCGCTCGTCTACGCAGAGCTGCCGCGTGCGCAGCATGCCTTTGAGATTTTTCACTCGCCCCGGACCAGTCATTTTTTAAACGCGGCGTCGATGTGGTTAGAGTGGGTTCGCGCGCAGCACGCCGAAAACCCGGTGGCTTCTGCGAGCAGATCTGAGATGCCGCTCACAGAGGAGCGGGGTAGCCAAGGCCACTGATGCTCGTGTGCCCTGTCACTTAAGGGGAAAGTGCGGTCGTAAGTTCTCGAGGGCAATGCCAAACGGGTATTCGGGCTCTAGCGGCCGACTTCAGCCCGGCATCTCTCCCCACATTACGCTGAGGGCTGATAGCGCGACGACCGGGGCGGTCTCGGTACGCAGTACTCGCGGCCCCAGTTGCAGCACCTCAAAGCGGTTCTGGCAGGCCCGTGTTACTTCTTGGTCGGTCAATCCCCCCTCGGGGCCAATCAATAGCGCGACCTCTGTCGGCGTTGGCATGCCGGTTACCGCTGTTGGTGCGCCATGATCATCGCAATGCAACACCCATTTATGCTCAGCCGCCACACTCTGAACCCATTGTTCCAGCGGCTGCGGTGACGAAACAGCCGGTATTCTGACCCGCCCGCATTGCTCGCAGGCACTGATGGCAATCTGCTGCCAGTGCGCGATACGCTTATCGATACGGTCCGGGGGAATGCTGAAGTCAACGCGCTCGCTGTAGAGCGGTGCGATGGCACCCACACCTAGTTCAGTTGCTTTCTGAATCGCCCAATCAAATCGGTCGCCTTTACTCAGACACAAGCCCAGCGTGGTGTGGACCAGCGACTCTGTTTGGGGTGTGAAAGCTGCGCCAATATCGACACTGACCTCGCGTTTGCTGACGGTGAGCACCTGAGCTGCAAACTCCTGCCCATCGCCATTGAACAACGCGATACGGTCTCCGGCCCGGGCTCTGAGTACCCGGCCCAGATGCTGGGCAATGTTGCCCTTCAGGACCACTTGATCACCGGGCGTCAGCGATTGGTCTGTGAAAAGTCGGGGGTTACGCACACTTATACCTCAGGCCAAGGTGCCAGTGTACGCTGATTCAGGAGGGGGCTTGAGGCGCCTCGGTCTCAGCGCCTCGTCACCGGTAAGGCTGTGTAACGACTCGTCGCAACGAGTCACTACAAGCAGTGCGTGACGTGCTCAGTACTTGTAGCTATCGGTTTTGAAGGGACCGTCCACGCCTACGCCAATGTAGTCGGCTTGCTTGGGGGTCAGCTTGGTCATCACGCCGCCGAACCCTTGCACCATGAAGGTCGCAACCTGCTCGTCTAGTTGCTTGGGTAGTACTTCTACCGTGATAGCCTCTTGGCGCGCGCCGCCAGAGAGATCTGCGAACCGCTTCTCGTATAAATGGATCTGCGCGAGTACCTGATTCGCGAAAGACCCATCCATAATGCGTGAGGGATGTCCCGTCGCGTTACCCAGATTCACCAGGCGGCCCTCAGAGAGCAAAAGCAGATGATCATTGGTTGCTGCATCTCTCACAATTTTGTGCACCTGCGGTTTGATCTCTTCCCACTGCCACTCGTCGCGCATGTAGGCGGTGTCAATCTCGTTGTCAAAGTGCCCGATGTTGCAGACCACTGCCCCAGACTTCAGCGCGCGCAACATCGCAGATGTGCACACGTTGAAATTACCCGTTGCGGTCACCAGCATGTCGGTAGTGCCTAACAGGTCGGTGTTGATGCAGCTGTCAGAGCCATCGTCGACGCCATCAATGAAGGGTGATACCACTTCGAAACCGTCCATGCAGGCCTGCATGGCACAGATCGGATCGCACTCGGTGACGCGAACGATCATGCCTTCCTGGCGCAGCGACTGGGCCGAGCCTTTGCCGACGTCTCCATAGCCAATGACCAGGGCGCGTTTTCCCGCAAGCAGATGGTCGAGGCCACGTTTGATCGCATCGTTAAGGCTGTGTCGGCAGCCGTACTTGTTGTCGTTTTTTGATTTAGTGACCGCGTCATTGACGTTGATCGCAGGGACCTTCAGCTCACCGTTAGCGAGCATCTCGTAAAGGCGGTGCACCCCGGTGGTTGTCTCCTCTGTAATGCCGTGGATGCGCTCGAGCATCTGCGGGTACTGCTCGTGGAGCATGGCGGTCAAATCGCCGCCATCGTCCAGCACCATGTTGGCATCCCAGGGCTTGCCGTCCTCAAGGATGGTTTGCTCGATACACCACTCATATTCCTCTTCTGTTTCGCCTTTCCAGGCAAAAACCGGGATGCCAGCTGCAGCGATGGCCGCTGCAGCGTGGTCCTGGGTCGAGAAGATGTTGCAGGAAGACCACCGCACTTCTGCGCCCAGCTCTACGAGGGTCTCAATCAGCACGCCGGTCTGGATCGTCATGTGGATGCAGCCCAGTATCTTTGCGCCAGCAAGGGGCTGTGTGTCGCGGTAGTTTTCCCGCAGCGCCATCAGAGCGGGCATTTCGCTCTCGGCGATCTCCAGCTCTCTTCGCCCCCAATCAGCGAGGTGAATGTCTGCGACTTTGTAGTCGGCGAAAACGCTTTGCTCAACAGCAGTGTTCATAATCATTTCTCTCAGGGTTCGAGGGTTAAAGGCCGGCGGCCGCGCGCAACGCATCGGCTTTGTCCGTGCGCTCCCAGGTAAAGCTATCTCCTGATCGGCCAAAGTGGCCGTATGCCGCGGTTGTACGGTAAATGGGGCGCTTCAGATCGAGCATATTGATAAGGCCTTTTGGCCGCAGATCAAAGTGCTCGCGGATTAATGCCACGATGGCATCGTCGGCCAGTGTGGCGGTGCCAAACGTGTTGACGGAGATCGATGTAGGCTCGGCGACACCAATGGCGTAAGAGACCTGTACCTCGCAGCGCCGGGCGAGGCCCGCCGCGACGATATTTTTGGCTACGTACCGACCGGCGTAGGCCGCAGAGCGATCGACTTTGGAGGGGTCCTTGCCCGAGAACGCGCCGCCGCCATGGCGGGCCATACCGCCATAGGTATCGACAATGATCTTGCGCCCCGTAAGGCCGCAGTCGCCCTGCGGACCACCGATGACAAAATTACCCGTTGGGTTGATATGGAACAGCGTGTCTGCGTGCAGCCACTCTGCGGGAAGAGTCGGCTCGATAATTTCCCTGCGCACCGCCTCGCGAAGGTCTTCCTGCGAGATATCGGGGTCGTGTTGCGTGGAGAGCACAACGGCTTCCACGCGCTCGGGTTTGCCATCGGCGCCGTAGCGCATGGTGAGCTGGCTCTTCGCGTCCGGCCGCAGCCAAGGTAGCGCGCCCGATTTGCGTAACTCAGCCTGCCGTTCCACCAGTCTGTGCGAGTAGTGAATCGGCGCTGGCATCAGCACGTCGGTCTCATCCGCAGCAAAACCGAACATCAGACCCTGGTCCCCCGCGCCTTGGTTGGCTTCATCGGCCTCGTGGGTACCGAGCGCAATGTCCGCCGACTGTTGACCAATGGCATTGATGACCGCACAGGTATTGCCATCGAAGCACACCTCTGAGGAGTTAAAACCGATGTCCAGCACGGTTTTACGAATGACTTTCTCAAGCTCGCCGGGGGTCACGTTACCCGCCGTTGTGACCTCTCCTGCCACCACCACCATGCCGGTTTTG
>JAAEZV010000402.1:1028-2093 GCA_018222695.1 Gammaproteobacteria bacterium | reverse complement strand
CGGGGTCAGCGGATCGCGGCAGCGCATCAGGCCGTCTGCTCGCGGTGGATCAGGAGCAGGTGGTGCTGGGCGTGGAGCCGATACCCGGCGAGCCTGCTCAGGTGTGGTTCCCTCGATTTGGCTACCACTTAAAACAGCGCGCCTAGTCAGACTCTGAGTTTCAGGCGGTTTCCGCCAAATCCAGCGGGAAGCGATACAGCGGCTCCGCACCGCGCTCATTCACAATAAAAACGTTTTCCATGTGGGATGGCCCCAGCCCGCTGCCGAAGTACAGGCAGTCGATACTGATGACCATGCCTTTTTCCACGGTGAAACCTTCTTTCGCGCCATGTAATCCTGTGCCCGGGTATTTCACGGGGCTTTCGAGCGGGACCAGACCTATAGAATGCGCCACCACCAGTAATTTTTCCGGCGGGTCGAGGCGATGTGCTGCCGGTATTTCACGGAAAGCGCAGATCTCCGCGGTATTCACTCCAGGCTTCAGGCGCGCGCTGATCGTGTCAAAGATGTCTCTTACAGCGTTGAACTGATCGCGGTAGGCGGGTGTGGCGGGTCCGATATGGGCAGTGCGGTTGATGTCGATCCAAAAGTTTTTGTAGCGCCCCTGGGTTTCGAGAATGGCAATTTCTCCTCCCTCGAAGGGGCGGCTGACCGGCGTACGAAACAGATCAGGGCGAAAGACCAGGTCATAGGCACCGCCAAACAGCATGGGACTGCCCGGTAGCGGATCCACGTCGTGGTCGATCATAAAATGCGCGACTTGCTTCTCGACCTCGCTCCAGCTTTTACCAACGCCCAGCTGCGAGATGGTGTAGGCCATGATGGCATCAGCGATCTGCCCGCTTTCGCGCAGCGTGTCGAGCTCGCCTGCGGTTTTCACCGCTCGCGCAGCGAACATGACATCCAATGCATCGCCGGATGCGTGGCCAGTCAATGCCTCGACCCGCGCCGCCACGCGAAGATCATCAAACAGAATACGATCTCCTTTGGCCACGTGACGGGATAGTGAGGCGGCGATCGTCTGGATGATGTCAGGCTCGCACTGACCTTCGACTTGCTCCATGA
>JAAEZV010000402.1:0-1018 GCA_018222695.1 Gammaproteobacteria bacterium | reverse complement strand
CATGTCGAAGGTTGCCAGCCGGTCGAAGTGGACCGGGTGCCCGCCGCGTGCGGAGACGATGGGCGAGATCACACTGGCTTCGGGCAGGATGAGGACCACGGGCGATGTCTCATTGGTGGGGACAAAAACGGCGGCGATCGGTTCCACCAAATGCCAGCCGTCCATGACAGAGCTGAAGCCCGTGGCATAGAAAACGTTGTCTGGTGTGCTGAGTACCGCGCCAGCGGCGCCTTCTGATGCCAGTTGAGCCCGAATGCGCGTGATTTTCTCTTGGTAGCCGTTCATTTCACCCCTCCAGCCCCGATTTTGTCATTCTTGGGGCGCTTGTACGGACAAAACTTTAGCAGTATTCTGAAACTTGTTGGTGTTCAGCAAGTCACGACAGCTTCGGTGCGACGAGGTTTGACGCCGCAATACATTAAAAAAAACACAATAGGAACATGCCATGATGACCAAAACCCCACTAGGGCGGTTTCCCGCTCGCAAAATGGCGCTGTCTCTCGCAGTCGCCATCGCCTCACAGGCGCTGCCTGCACTGGCTCAAGATGATGATGAGGTCACGGCCTCGGCGTTGGAAGAAGTGATTGTCACGGGTACCAAGCGCGATGTGTCGCAGCAGGATCTGCCGATTGCGGTGAGCACCATTACCGCGGCGCAGCTGGAGAAGACTTTCCAAAACGATGTCACGGAGCTCGCTCAATTGTCGCCCAACGTAACGCTGACGCCTCAGAATGGCTTTAACGCGATTGCCGGCGGTATGCGGGGTACGGGTTTTATTTCTATTTTGGTCACGAAAGACCCCTCAGTTGGCCTGACGGTCGACGATTATGCTTTTAACCACGTTCAGTCCCAGTTCGTCGAGGTGTTCGACATCGAGCAGGTCGAGATTTTCCGTGGCCCACAGGGCACGCTGTTTGGCAAGAACACGACCGGTGGCGCGATCGCCTTCACCACGGTTAAGCCCGAGGTGGGCGGCGAGCTAAGCGGTAAGTTTGAGGTCAATTACGGTCAGTACACC
>JAAEZV010000016.1 GCA_018222695.1 Gammaproteobacteria bacterium | reverse complement strand
TGGCCGGACTGACCAAGTGCGTTCGACCACCACTGCCTTGTCGGCCCTCAAAGTTGCGATTAGAGGTGCTGGCACATCGCTCACCTGGAAGTAAACGGTCTGCGTTCATCGCCAAACACATCGAGCAACCGGGCTCACGCCACTCCATACCGGCCTCAATAAAAATGCGATCCAGCCCCTCGGCCTCTGCCTGAGCCTTGACCAATCCCGAACCCGGCACCACTAGCGCCTTGCGGATGGAGGGCGCTACTTTACGTCCCTCGAGCACCCGGGCAGCGGCACGGAGGTCCTCGATACGTGAATTGGTGCAGGAACCAATAAAGACCGCATCGGGCTTGATCTCGGAGATCGCCATACCCTCCTCAAGCCCCATGTACTCGAGGGCCCTGGACAACCCAAGCCGCGACGTCTCATCGGGCATCTCCGCCAGAGTGGGCACCCGCCCATGCACCGATGTGACCATCTCGGGCGAGGTGCCCCAGGTCACGTGAGGCGCAATGGCGTCGGCATCGAGCGTAATGCTGCGATCAAAGACGGCACCCTCATCACTGTGAAGCGTCCGCCACCAGGCCTCCGCCGCATCCCACTGCGCGCCTTTGGGTGCGAGTGGTTTGTCCCGGAAATAATCCAGCGTTACCTCATCGACCGCCACCAAGCCACAGCGGGCGCCAGCCTCTATCGCCATGTTGCAAAGCGTCATTCGCCCTTCCATCGTCAGTTCACGAATCGCCGTGCCTGCGAACTCGATCGCGAAACCAGTGCCGCCCGCAGTGCCGATCTTACCGATTACCGCCAAGGCGATATCTTTGGCGGTTGCACCCTCAGCCAGCCGACCCGTGACCTCTACTCGGAAGTTCTTCATTTTCCGCTGGATCAAACACTGCGTAGCCATTACGTGCTCAACTTCCGACGTGCCGATACCTTGCGCCAGCGCGCCGGCAGCGCCATGCGTTGAGGTATGGGAATCACCGCACACAACCGTCATGCCCGGCAGCACCGCGCCCTGCTCGGGGCCCATGACATGCACAATACCCTGCCGCACATCGTTCAGCGGAATTTCCACCACGTCGAAGGACTCGCAATTATCGTCGAGGGTCTGTAATTGGACACGGGACACGGCGTCAGGCAATGCCTCCAAGCCCGCCTCTCGCTCACTCTTGAGTGTCGAAACATTATGATCCGGCACCGCGAGGTTAGCGCTACGCCGCCACAGGTCTCTGTTGGCAAGGGTGAGCCCCTCAAAGGCCTGGGGCGAAGTCACTTCGTGTAGCAGATGACGATCGATGTATATCAGTGCCGTCCCGTCATCGCGCTCCTCGACCAGATGAGCGTCCCAAAGTTTGTCGTATAGCGTTTTCGCCATGAACTGTGATCCCGAAAGCCAACGAACGCAGAGGCCCCCAACCCAACAGACGGATTTCGGCAGCGGCTGCGCCTAAAAAAGGCGCGGAGTATAGCACCGAAGTAAGGCCAATAAAGGCGCTACGGCCACCACGCCCACTTGCCCTGACGCCCTGACTTCATTGTTTCGGGCGCGCTTTTCTTCGGGCTGTCAGCTGTGGGTCAGGCGCCAGCAGGCATGAATGCGCTGATTACGGGAGAAATCTTCCGGGATTGAACCCTGCGTGACGTCTTGCACCTGCCATGTCTGCTGCACCGCCGGATCCAATACAAATTTGCGATGGTTGGTTGAAAAGTAGAGCACTCCATCATCACTGAGGCGTGCCATCGCCAACTCCAGCAGGGAAAGGTGATCTCGCTGCACGTCGAAATCGGCTTGACCCTTGGAGTTGGAAAAAGACGGGGGGTCCACCATGATCAGGTCATAAGTGCGCGTCTCCTCTGACAGCCAGTCCCTGACATCGGCACGGACACCGCGGTGCTGGCGGTCCGACAAGCCATTGAGCGCCAGATTGGCGTTAAACCAGTCGAGATAGGTGGCGGAGCTGTCGATACTGGTACTGGTGGTCGCGCCGCCCAGAGCCGCATGCAGTGTGGCAACCCCGGTATAGCTGAACAAATTGAGAAAGTGCCCGCCACTGGCTTCTCTGCCCAGCCATGCGCGGAGCGGCCGGTGGTCTAGAAACAGACCGGTATCCAGATAATCGTGCAAATTGACCAGCACCTTGACCCTGCCCTCCCGGACAACAATCCGCTCACGCGTCGTCTCCAGCCGCTGATACTGGTCCCGCCCCTTCTGGCGCAGTCTCTGCTTGACCGCGATCTCCTCCGCGGCACCGACCTCAAAGACTTCTCGCGCGCCCTCCACCAACTGCGCAAAACGCTCTGCCGCTTTCTGCTCGGGAATCTCTTTAGGCGCCGCATACTCGGCAATATGTAACCGCCCTTCGTACACATCAATCGCCGCGGCATACTCGGGGATGTCTGCGTCATACACCCGATAACAGGTAACGTCCTCCCGTCTGAGCCAGGGCGTGAGGCGCTTCAGATTTTTTCGCAGACGGTTGGCGACCATCTGACCACCCTGAGACAGCACCCGGGGCAAAGTGGACTGACCTTCAGAGCCACGCTCGGCCTCCTGTTGCAGTGTTCGAAATCGATTCTCGGCGCCGAGCTGAAATTGCAGGCAGTGCAAATCGAGTCGCCCATTATGAAAGCGATGACGTTTGTTGGCGCGCAGGCCCACGGCCTTGCCTAGCGACAACTCAGAGGTCAGCACCACGGCCAACCAGTTATCGAATTCCTCGCTCATCCGCTCGCCCAAGGCGTTGTAAAGGTGCGGTAGCGCGTCCTTTTGTCCCATGCGCTCTCCCCAAGGTGGGTTGGTGACCAGCACGCCCCTCGAGAGATCGCGGTGCGTAGGCCGGCTCACCATGGCGAGGTCTTTGCAGCGAATGCGGACGATATCCTCTAGACCAAGGCGCCCTATATTGTCTTGGCATCGCCGAACCGCCTGCATGTCGCCGTCGTACCCCCTAATCTCCAAATGATTCGCCGGCACCGCCACAGCACGCTCTTCTGCGTCAGAGCGAACAGCGCGCCATTGGTCCTCGTCATGACCCACCCAACCATGGAATCCGAAGCGTTGCCGACTCAATCCCGGCGCCCGATCCAGAGCCATCAGTGCGCCTTCAAGCAGAAGCGTGGCTGAACCGCACATCGGATCGAGCAAGGCCTCTCCCCGCTGACTCCTCTCCGGCCAACCCGCAGCCCAAAGTGCTGCAGCAGCAATATTTTCCCGCAGCGGCGCGACACCCCCGTCGAGCCTGTAACCGCGACGGTGGAGACTTTCGCCACTGAGATCGATACCGAGAATCAGACGGCCCTTGCTCAAGCGAGCAGAGACCCGGACATCTGGCTGCTTCAAATCGACCGAGGGACGCCCCAAGCCTTTCTCCCGGAACTGATCGACAATAGCGTCCTTAATGCGTTGCGCGCCGAACTGTGCATTTCGAATGTCTGCGCTACGTCCGGCAAAGTCGACCAACAGAGAGCCGTTGGCGCCGAGATGCGCCGTCCAATCGATACCTCGTGTAGCCTCATACAGCTCGTCGCCAGAGCTTGCCGGCGCCGCACTCAGCTGGAGGATGATGCGATTCGCCATGCGGCTCCAAAGGCAGGCCCGATACCCCAGTCCTATTCCGCCCTCGAAGGACACACCGACGGGCCGCTCGACGATCTGCTGAGCCCCCAAACCCTCAAGTTCCTGAGCCAGATAGACCCCGACACCCGCGGGACAGGTCGCGAGAAATGAGTGGGTCACGGCGTCTGGCCTCCAGTCTCGATCAAGTAAATATCGCGCAACAGATCGCGCCACGTGTCGTATTGTGAATCAAGGGTCCCCTCCAACCGAAACACTTGATCCTGCGTTCGAATCACTGTGGGCCGCGCCTCGGCGTCAAAGGCCTCTGCCAGTTCAAACAGTGCCTGTTCCTGAATCCGAAATGACCGATAGGCCGCATACTCCGCCTGCATCCGCGTGAACTCACTGTCACCCGCACTGCCCGTGCGAGCCGCTGCGCGTCGCTGATAGCGCTCCAGCCACTCGGTCTGCTCCAGCGTGGCCGATCGCCAGAGACGATAAGTGGGGCCCACCCGGTCCACCATGTCAACGTACTGCTCATCAATGGTGTCGCAAAACAGATACTCCTGATTTCGAATCCGCTCGATACGCGCCAGCATCGGATCATCTTCAGCCGGCAGCCGAACAATCTGCCAATCATCCTCTGAGCGCTGAATCATTCCTGAAAAGGCTTCGGGGGCCAGCGCCTCCGCGTAAGCGATTTCGGCGCCCTGAAGCAACGCGTATTGCTCATCACGATCTTTGTCCTGCCACACCGAGAGCAGACGATTAGCCAAAGCGTTGAACATACCGTCCAAGGCATTGTCACCCGCAGACTGCTGACGGTAAGCCACCGTGTATTCAAACCACAGAGCGCCCATCGCATCTTTGTCGACGACATCGAGGATCAGATCGCGCCCGTCAGACACCGCAATTCCGGTCCGAATTTACACCGGAGTCAAAGAGGAGGCCGTGGGCACAAGCCTCACAACGCCCCATTGATTGCTGCGGACCAACGTCTCTCTCAACTCGCCCGCCAAAAGCTGCGACTCCAAGCGTCTCACCGCAGCCACTGGCGACCGATCCTCACCAGATACCCCGGGATCAAATAATTCAACGGCGATATCCAGAAGGGGCATCGTCGGAGCCGCTGCGATCATTAGCGGCTCAACGGTATCCCATTCCCTGGTCGAGTCTTGCTGCAACTCGGTAGATGCCACGTCACTCGGCGAGCTAGCGCAACTACCCAATGCACAAAAGCTGGCCAGCAGGAGCAGCCGGGGCAAGACTCGCCAGTCATTCATAGGGCGCTGCCTGCTCCGTGGTGCAAACCCGGCCGCGCGTGAGCGTCTCCGTGCAACGGTACCCTCTCTCCGTAGGGTCGTAGCGAGAGAAGATCCTGACCACCTCCATATCCCTTGCAACACCGGGTGCGGTCAGCGCGGTCCTCTGCGACAGAGACAAACCATCCGCCGACCGCACGAACCGATGTTTGATCAGCAAGCCATCAGGCAAAAGGACCCGAAAATGCAGCTGGTTTCCATCCCACCAGCACTGCTCAGCACCCAGCAGACTGGGAACCGATTGTGCCCCCGTCAGCTCACAACTCAGGGCAAAACTGTTCTCGCGCTCTATGCGGACGCGCCGAACATCCTGATACACCTCCAGGAGCTCTGGCTCAGTGACCAACTCAGCCATTTTGGCCACCGCTACCAGCGTGTCCAAATCCCCCATCGGCGGACCCTGGTAGCTCGCTCCGCGCTCCGCCGCTTGACGTCGGCGCCGGAGCTCTCGCTGAACCTCCCGAAAAGAAGCATTGAGTTGGGTTTGCACGCTATCGCTGCGGGCATAATCCACCTCCCAGTGACCCGACAGATCAGTGACTGGGCTATCATGATGGGAAGTCGGCATCGACGTCGGTTCGCCCGCGCAACCAAACAAACAGACAACCAGTGCTCCGAGGGGAAACCCGAGTGCCGCGCCCCCCGATCGGTCTTTCAGAGCCCTCAGCACTCTCGCTGAGCGCTGCCCCAGACGTTAAAGCCCGCAATGCGTGGTGTGCCCGGCAGGTACATCTGATCGAGTGACTGAATACCGAAACCGGCCTTACTGATCCAATTCACAATTGGCCGATTCAGGTTGCAGCCTCCCAATAATCTCCTCCACATGGGATTGATGCGTGCTTGCCATCGGGCAACGGATTCATCAGGCGCCTCGCCATGCTCGCAAAACACCAGCCTTCCCTCCGGCTTTAAGACGCGACGTATTTCTTCGAGCGCCGCATGTCCATCGGGAATAGTGCAGAGACTGAAGGTCATCAGCACCGTATCGAATGATTCGCTCGGCAGGGGCATATCCTCCGCCGAGCCCTGCACGAATTCGAGCGGCACACCCAACTGCGAGGCCCTTTTTTGAGCCAAGCCCCAACTGGTGGCACAGGGGTCAATACCAACCACTGCGTCGACTCGCTGACCATCGTAATAAGGCAGGTTATGCCCCGCCCCCATGCCAATCTCCAGCACCTTGCCTTGAGCCAGCGGCACCACTTTCTCCCGTTGCTTTAGGATCGGCTTGGTGCCGCAGGCGCAGGTGACGAGCCTCGGCACAATCGTATCGCTATAGAATCCCATTACTGACCTCCCCTTTGTCCGCGCAGTCTACACCGGCCCCGTATCGAATGAGTTCACCTCGCGCCTCACCGTTCAGTCGATTCAGTTCATGCATTGTCATCGTGCAGACCACCTTGAGCTGCTCGCGCGGCGGCGGCCTGCTCTTCAAGTGCCGCCCCGAGTGCTGCCTCCTGCTCTAGTGGATCCGGCGGCCGCTCTGATTCTGGGTAAGCGTCTGGATCAATACGGCGCATCTCCTCCTCTATCCAGTCTGACACTTTATCCATCAAATCGGCTGCACTTTCGCCCGGAGACGGCGCTATCGGCGGGCCAAACGAGACAGCAACCGTTCCGGGTAAAAAGGTAAAGCTCTTGCGCGGCCAACATCGCGCTGACGCCACCGCAATAGGCACGATGCTCGCGCCGGTCGCAATAGCCAGTCTGGCGGCACCTGTCTTGTAAACCCCTTTTGCTCCGCGCTCGGAGCGCGTGCCCTCAGGGAACATAATGACCCACTTGCCGCGGTCCATGAGCATTTCGCCCATTGAAGCGACCTTGCTCCATGCGTCCCCTCTGGCGCTTCGATCAATATGAATCATATTCAGGCATGCCATCGCCCAGCCAAAGAACGGGATGTAAAGTAATTCGCGTTTGAACACGTAGGCCAGAGGATGCGGCATGCGACTGGCGAAAAAAAACGTTTCCCAAGTCGACTGGTGTTTCGGGCAGAGAATAATGCGCTGGTTATCCTCCGCTGCAGGCAGCCCCTGCTCGCCCTCGACCGAATACTGGATTCCACCGACCAACCGGACCGCTTCCACCGCGCCACTCAGCCAGGGCCTGGCCAAATACCACCATCTGGCATCGGGCCCGACAAACGGGGCCGTCAGAATAATCGCCAGCGCGAAGGGAATGACCGTCACCGCCATCCAAAGAAACACCAGCAATGAACGCAGGATACCCATCAGTCGATCCTCTGGCGCCGTCTGTTCTTGGGCATGTCGGGGGCAAATCTGGGGGGTGTTTGCATGAAATCGGGGCACCTCGGACCCTTTCGGGGGGCATTAAACCAGAAACCGCAGGGCATGGTCAGCCCATAGATTGGTACGGCGGGGCTCCCTATTTATAATGTCCGCCTCGGAGACTGCCGTATGAAGAAACCGCCTTCCAAGACCGATTTGCGCGAACGCCTGCAACGGCAAACCGCAGCTTTTCTGTCGTCTGGCGGAAAAGTGAAGGAATTTCGGGCTGGTGAGAGCGCATACGACCGCAACGAAACCCCACCCCCCGCACCGCTATTTGAAACCCGCCGCGCTGAGCGCACCCCGCTAACTGATGTGATCGCCACAATGGATGCACGGCGGGCGGCGAAACGAGTCCGGACCAAGGTGGTGCGCCGACGCACCCCAAAAAGGCGCCGGCAAGTTGTCTACGATGATTTTGGCGAGCCCCTAAGGGTCGTCTGGGTAGAGGAATAGCTCATCATCACCGCCGGTTCCCGCTAATTCCAGAAGAAGCTAACGTGAACTGGCTATCGCCGACCGGCGTAATGTAAGCACCTTTCTGTCTCGTGGACACACATGATCACCCTAACCGAAACGATCGAGGTACCACGATCGGTAGCAAGCTGCTTTCGCTACGTCGCCGATTTCAGAACCACCGTTGAATGGGATGCCACTGCGTTAGAAGCGAGCAAGCTCACCCCGGGACCAATCGACGAGGGCAGTCGGTTCTCCGTGCGCTGCAAGGCGGGTCGTGGACACCTCGACCTGACCTACGAGATCACTGAGCTGACTCCTTGGCAGTGCCTGATACTAGAGGGTCGTGGGCGCTGGTTCACCGTTAAAGACGTCATCACGTTTGAATCCCTAGCGGATGACCTCACTCGCATTCACTACGTCGCAGAGTTCACGTTTCGGACCGGATTACAGCGCCTAGCAAAGCGCCTGGAGCCCGGCTTCAAAAAAATGGGGCGAGCGAGCCTGAAGGGCCTCGCCAGGGCGCTGACGGACGACAATCCCCCGCCCGAGGCCTCACGAGACACGCAAAAAAGAGACGGCAGGCTCACGACCGCGCTGACATGCTTCACTCGCTATGGGTACCGCAGAGGGCAGAACACTTGGCGGCCCATGACCGCCGATATGACCGGCAAGCATGTTGTCCTGACCGGCGCTAATGCCGGACTGGGATTCGCGACAGCAGTATCTATGCTGGAAGCTGGAGCAGCACTCACCGTGGTCATCCGCGACCCCGCCAAAGCAGTAGCCATGCAGCACGCATTGAAAGCAGAGACTGGCAGAGAGGCTGATCACGTCGAACTCGCTGATTTGAGCTTGCTCGCCGAGGTCTCAGCGCTGTGTGAAAGATTGCATGCACGAGGGCAATCAATTGACGTGCTGATTAACAACGCCGGCGCACTGTTCAACGACTACGCTGAAACGGCAGAGGGTATTGAACGCAGCGCCGCCCTATTGCTGCTGTCGCCCTGGAAACTCACCGAATCACTGCTCCCCCTTTTGCAGGACCACGCGCGAGCGGCTCGCGTCATCAACGTGGTCTCGGGAGGCATGTACACCCAGAAGCTGCGGTGCGATGAACTGATCATGACAGCAGACAAATACAACGGCAGCGTCGCTTATGCGCGAGCCAAACGGGCCCTCACTGTGCTCACTGAACTCTGGGCCGAGGCATGGGCAGAGCACAACATTGCGGTCAACAGCATGCATCCGGGCTGGGCCGATACGCCGGGCGTACAAACCGCTCTTCCCGGGTTCCGCCGCGTGACAAAACGCGTGCTCCGTTCACCCGCCGAGGGCGCAGACACCATTGTCTGGCTGGCCAGAGCCACGGAAGCCGACCACGTGAGTGGCAAACTGTTCCTGGACCGCGAGCCGCGGACCACACATTTGCGAAACCGCACACAAGAGAGGCCCGAGGAGAGGGCTCGTTTGCTCGACTGGCTGGCCGAGACCTACAGCGGATTGAATTTAAACGACAAGGGTTGAGCGCGCACATGTGAGCCGTTAGTGTCGCAGGCGAATCTCCGCACGGGACACATCATGAATAACGCAATCGAACACTTCGAACCCAAATTTGAAGACGCAGCGATCGAAGATGCCATTCAGCGACTGACACAAACGCGCTTCCCCAACGCGGAAACCGTGGAGGATTGGCAGCAAGGGGTACCACTCAGTTATTGCCAGGAGCTGGTGCGCTATTGGCGCGATGAGTACGACTGGCAGCGCGTCCCATCCCTACTGAATCAGTACGACAACTTCATTACTGAAATTGACGGGCTCGAGATCCATTTCCTTCATATCAGGAGCCCTCATACGCAGGCCCAGCCCCTGCTCATCACCCATGGCTGGCCCGGATCGGTGCTGGAGTTTCTCGACATCATCGGCCCACTCTCCGACCCGACGCAGCACGGCGGTGATGCAACGGATGCTTTCCATCTGGTCATTCCCAGCCTGCCGGGCTTTGGCTTTTCCGGTCAACCAGCATCTCCAGGAGTAGGAGTAGAACGCATTGCCGCTCTCTGGGATCAATTGATGCTCCGACTGGGCTACGAGCGCTACGTTGCCCAAGGGGGTGACTGGGGCTCATTAGTAACCCATGCCGTGTTACTGCATCCAGATACCCACTGTCTCGCCGGTCACGTTAATTTACCGATGGTAGTGCCGGATGAGCACACCATGAGTGGCACCGACCCCGCCGAGCAACCCACGCTCGCCGCCGCAATGCACTACCAGGAGCATGAGGCTGGCTATTCCAAACAACAGAGTACCCGCCCGCAAACGCTTGCCTACAGCCTGGCTGACTCTCCGGCAGGACAAATGGCCTGGATCGTCGAAAAATACGCGACCTGGACCGACTGCGTGCGGGACGGCCTCCGCCACCCGGAGAATGCCATCGAAAGAAATGTCCTGCTGGACATTGTTACCCACTACTGGATGACCAACACCGGCGGTAGTAGCGCAAAACTCTATTGGGAGAGTTTTACCGAAGGGGACTACCGCCCTATCGCACTACCCATCGGCCTCTCGATATTTCCCAAGGAGCTGTTTGTGTGCACTGAGCGCCTGGCGCGAACGCGTTACCAACAGCTGGTGACGTTCAACGATCAACATGAGGCAGGTGGCCACTTCGCATCTTTGGAGCAACCCGAGGCACTGATCGGCGACATCCAGGGATGGCGGGCCACCCTTGAGGAGCAGAGACTCATCTGACATGACTACCGAAACCAGCTCCTATGACTCCGATTCTCGGGAGGCAACCTACTGGCGCGCGCGGCAGCGGCTTGCTAGTGCAACACGTGCACTCAACGAGAAACTGGTCAGCACCGATATCGACCCAGAATGGGCCAACGCACTCACAGAAAAAATTGAAGGCCTCACGGCGGAACTGAGCCAAGCCCAACAAGTAGATGGCCTAATCGATATGGCGAAACGCGGCGAGCGCGGCACTATCGACGACGTGATGGGCGAGCTCGTCAGCGTGGGAGGCAGAAGCCACCCCTGCTCACCAGAATTACACTGGCAAGAGGCGTCGAATCGAATTACGGGGACGGTGACGTTCAGCCAGGCCTTTGAGGGCCCGCCCGGTCACGTACATGGCGGCTGGGTAGCCGGCGTTCTCGATCACATCATGGGTATGACCCACGTGCGAACTGGCCACCCCGGCATGACGGGGGGACTCTCTGTCAGATATTTAAAACCCACGCCACTTAATCAGGTGATTGAGGTCAGCGCCGAAGCAAGGGACCTCGACGACAAACGTACCGAGGTGAAGGCGGCCATGAGCTGTGGGGAAACCACCACCGCGACGGCAGAAGCCATCTTCGTTCGAGTCGATAGGGAGAAGTTCGGGTTCGGCAGCGCCTGAATCGCTATAGCCTGGCGTAAACCGTGGCACCGTCAATCACGGTGCGATCGACTTTGATGCCCCGAATATCCTCAGCCGTCAGCGGGTTCTCTGACAGCACCACCAGATCAGCGCGCTTACCCGGCTCAATGGAGCCAATCTCGTCGTCCATAAAAACTTGCCAGGCCGCGTCAATAGTCACGGCCCGCAGTGCCGGCAAGCGCCCTATGCGCTGCGCCGGACCAATCACGACGCCTCCCGTACTCTCCCTTTCCACCTGGCTCCATACCGCCTGTAAAGGCAGCATAGGGGTCACCGGTGTGTCCAGATGGGAACTGAAGCGAACGCCTGCATCTAACGCCCAACGTGCCGGGCTCATATTGGCGGCCCGCTCCGGACCCATGAAAATGGCGGCGTGACGATCACCCCAGTAGTAGGTGTGGGCGGAAAAAAAGCTGGGCGTCACCCCGAGCTCGGCCATGCGATCGATTTGATCCCTGCGTGTCATTTGCGCGTGGATAATCAACGGCCGGGCCTCTGGCCAAGGATGGGCGGCCATCGCCGCCTCGATCGCATCAAGACCGTCGTCTATCGAGGCGTCGCCATTGCAATGGATAGCAACCGGAATCCGCCGCTCATATAGCGCTTCGACCTGACGGAACAATTCGTCACGCAGCACCGAAGGGTAACCCCGGTAGCTGGCGTCACCCTTGAATGGCACGTAGTAAGGCTCGCTAAGGTAACCGGTATAACCCTGAATACTGCCATCAGCGATGATCTTTACCCGCGGCACCCTGACTCTTGCTCCTGCGAAATCGGCGAGCGAGCGCTCTCCACTAAGCAGGCTCTCGCCCACTTCTTCAAACAACGGAAACAGGGCAACGCGCTGGGAGAACTGATTCAGGCCGCTTAAGAACCCCAGCAATTCGGCCACCGCTGAAGGCATACCGCCCGCTGAGGCCGTCGTCACGCCTACTGCCAAATATTCTTTCGCCGCCTGAGTCGTCATGCGCAGGCCATCCATGACCCCTAGATCGAGGGTGTGGTCCCAAACGGCGCGCGCGGCGGTCTCCTCCAACACGCCATTCGGCCTCCGTCCGTCAGCCGAAGCAGGGTCACGTACGATCACACCCCCCTCAGGATCCGGGGTCGACTCATCGATGCCCAATACCGCCAATGCAGCAGTGTTGACCACCGCGAGATGGCCTGACACATGCACCACCGCGACGGGCCGGTCCCGACTGACCCGGTCCAGATCATCGCGGGTCGGGTGGCGCTTTTCCCTTAACAGCGTGTCGTCATAGCCATGCCCCACAACCCAGCCGTCTGCTCGCTTCAATGCAAAATCGCTCAGCCGCGCCAGCAGTTGATCGATATCGGTGACGTCGCCAATGGGCGGACTGTTAAGATCGACTGAAAATACGGTCTGCCCCGAACCGGGGAAATGCCCATGGGCGTCGACAAAGCCGGGCATAAGGGTCCTGCCCCGCAAATCAACCACCTGCGTGTCATCAGTGGCCCTGGCCAGCATGGCCTCTGAGCCCCCTACCGCCTCTATTATCCCGTCGCGCACACTCACGGCCTCAGCGATGGCGTTATCCGAGTCCATGGTCAAGACCGTGCCATTGACATAGATCTCGTGGTGCGGCGCCGCAATGGGACGCGTGACAATCGCAAATAGCACAGCGAAACCGCATACTAAAGCTATTAAAATCAGACTGGTTACGCGCCAATTCATAGAATGATTCTCACTATATTTGGTGATGGCTCAGTAATGCGGAGGGGGCGGTTCGCTGGACTCTGCGGCCACCTCATCGAGGCGGGCTCCTTGGTCCTTGAGTTGCTGCTGTAGGCGATCGATCTGCCGCTCCAAACGCAGTATGTGTTGCTGCTGGGCAGCCAAAGCCTCATCGAGCGCCTGCACCGTGTCCTCAACAAACGCGATCTGCGCCTCAAGTGCCGCTACGTCCCCCATTGATTACCCTCTCAAGCAGACAACCTACGAGTGCTAGTATAAAACGAGCGCAGCTCCTTCAGGAGCGCCGCAGCTCAGAAACATCGCCATTAAGGAGAGCCCTTTGGCCCAACCTCGCGACAGTCAACCGGTTTACAGCACAGACGGGGGCCGGTTATGCCCACAATGCCAGCGCCAGTTGGTCAAATGTGTCTGCGGCAATGCAAGACCCCGCGCAGCCGGCGACGATGTGGTGCGGATCAGGCGAGAGACCAAGGGTCGGGGTGGCAAGGCGGTCACGGTCATCTCAGGGATTCCCGAAAACCCCGACACCCTCAAAACAATCTGCAAACAGCTCAAGCAACGATGCGGTGTGGGCGGCGCGGTTAAGGGCGACACCCTCGAGATTCAGGGTGATCAGCGCGCCATCTGCCAGGAACACCTCAAGAAGATGGGCTACGAGGTGAAACTGTCAGGAGGCTGACTCGGCCATTCGCAGCAGGGTTTTTTGTCCAGTCCTGCGCGCCCCGTAATCTTTGACCGCCTCCACGGTGATCGCCTCTGCCAGGCTGATGCGAGAGGAGTAGTGGCTGACAAAAGTGGTATCAATCTCGTCCAGCACGCGCTTCCTCATTCGCGCCGCGACTTCGGGCCCTGCCCGCTTCATAAACGGCGTCAACAGCCACCCGCTCACAGACCACACCCACCCATAGCCTCGAGTCAACTCGGTCGCGCCCAAATCTAACTGACCATATATATAGGCCTGCTTCGGCTCCTCAGAACCATACCGCGACCAGGGCCCGGTTTGTGCTGCGGCAATTTCCATCGCGGTCAGAATACGATTCACACCTCTCCCCCCGCCAATGGCATCGAAAGCCAGAGTCGCACCGGTCGCCACCAGCGCTGCGATCAAATCCTTCATGAAGGTTTCAGCCTGACTATTTAACACCCACTCCGCCCCCATGGACTTCAGCAGCTCTACCTGCGCATCGGAGCGCACAATGTTCACCAGCGGCACATCATCGGCCTGACACAGACGCAACAGCATCTGCCCCAGATTGGACGCTGCGGCGGTGTGCACTATTGCCTGCTGACCTTCCATCAACCGCGTTTCCATGAACCCCAAGGCGGTCATTGGGTTGACAAAGCTGGAAGCTGCCTGCTCTGCAGAGATGCGGTCAGGGAAGGCCATGCATTGGGCTGCGGGCAAGCACCGATGTCCGGCATACATCTCGCCGCCAAACATGCCGACACGGCGCCCCATGAGTGCCTGCGCGGCGTCACTGTCACCCGCGGCGATGACGCGCCCACTGCCCTCGTTACCCACGGCCATCCAGTGGCCAACTCTCGGGGCCATCGCGCGCATCGCGGCGTCAGGCACATCCAACAGCACTGCGGGCTGACCATCCCGCTCTGCCGCGCGCACGGTGCTCAAGTCTGCCGCACCGAACATCAGGCCAAGATCCGATGGATTAATGGGCGCCGCCTCAATCTCAACAACCACCTCTTCCGGACCGGGTTCGGGCAGCTCTACCTCAACCAGAGTGCACTCCACTGTTCCATTGTCGTGAACACAGGATTGCATTTGTATCGTTTTCATCAGTCTCTCCTCACCCGATTATCTTCACCGTAACCGGACTCAACATGCTGGTTTAAAAAGTCGGCTCATCACGGCCGTCAATAGAGCCCCTCGCGCTCAGCTGTTGTCAGTAAGCTGACCGGCTGCTCCGCTCTCGTCCGGTAAATCACAAGGTAGGCCAACACGGCTTGAACATACTCTCGCGTCTCGCCGAAGGGTATCGAGTCCACCCACTGATCAACCGCCATATCTTTCTCCGTCCAACGCACCACTCGACTCGGACCCGCATTGTAGGCCGCAAGTGCCTTGACGCGATTACCTTCAAAGCGCGATAGCAAATCCACGTAATACGTCGCGCCAAGCGCGATGTTGGTTGCGGGGTCGTAGAGCGAGCTAGCACCGCCGTAAACTTCTTTACGATCATTGGCCACACTGCGCGCAGTCGACGGCATCAGCTGCATTAAACCCCGTGCGCCCACTTTCGAGCGCGCCCTCGGATAGAGCCCGCTCTCCCGTCGCGCCACCGACATCAGCTCATAAGGATCGACCTCGAGCTCGTCGGCTACTGACTGGA
>JAAEZV010000401.1 GCA_018222695.1 Gammaproteobacteria bacterium | reverse complement strand
ATGTGGAACAGCACCCAGCACCTTGAGACCTACTTGGCGGTGCCGTCATTGGGCGCAGTGCTGCATACTTTGAATTGTCGGCTCTCTACAGAGCACATCGCTTACATCATCAATCATGCTGCCGACCGATTCCTGATCCTCGATGCGCGGTTAATCGACAGCTTTTTGCCGGTCCTACGACTGATTCCCGATGTCGAGCATGTGATTGTGTCGGGGGGCGGTGATGAGGCTGCCGGCTCGCTAAATGATCCACGCGCCCTGTCCTATGAGTCACTGTTGCGCGATGCGGAAGACGTTTTCCCCTGGCCTGAGCCCGAGGAGAACGTGGCCGCGGGTATTTGCTACACAAGTGGCACCACGGGTAACCCAAAGGGCGTGGCCTACAGCCAGAAAACCACCTATCTGCACGCGCTGGCCTCGCGTTCTGTAGACAGCTTTGCGGTGCAGGAGCGGGACGTGATCCTGATGCTGCCGTCGATGTTCCACGCCAACGCCTGGGGGTTTCCTTATAGCGGCTGGATGTCCGGCGCAGACATGGTGATGCCGGGTCCGCACCTGCAGGGACCCCATTTACGCACCATGATCGAGTCAGCGCGGCCAACCCTGACCGCAATGGTGCCGACACTGTTGGGCGATTTATTACTGGCGGATGAGACCGCGCCGTTGGATTTGTCCTGTTTCCGGGCCATCGTATCCGGAGGGTCCGCCGTGCCGTCGTCGATGATCGAAGCGGTGCGAGACCGATGGAATGTACCCGTGATTCAGGGGTGGGGGATGACAGAGACCAGCCCGATGTGCGTGCTGTCGCATCCACCCAAAGACCTCAATGGCCAGACAGAGACCTATTGGCGACTAAAAAGCGGCCGGCCTGTTCCCGGTATTGAAGTGCGGGTGATGGATGATGAAGGCAATCTCCTCGAGCAGGATGGCACGACAGTGGGTGAGCTTCAGTTGAAAGGCGCCTGGGTCACCGGCAGTTATCTCAATGAGGAGACTGACGCCTTTACCGAGGACGGCTGGTTGCGCACCGGCGATGTGGGCATGGTGGATGAGCGGGGCTACGTGCAGCTCACGGATCGCACCAAGGATGTGATCAAGTCCGGCGGTGAGTGGATTTCCTCAGTAGACCTTGAGGACGTGTTGCTGAAGCACGAGAGTGTGGCAGAGGTCGCAGTAGTGGCGGTTGACGATGCGCGTTGGCAGGAGCGTCCGCTCGCCATTGTGCGCAGCAAGTCAGACTGCGATGGTGAGACCTTGCCTCCCGAGTTACGCTCATTTTTAGTGGATAAGGTGGCAAAGTTTTGGGTGCCTGAATACTGGGCTGTCGTAGACGACATCCCCAAAACCAGCGTGGGTAAAATGGATAAGAAACTGCTCCGGGAAGAAGTAGCGGCGGGAAAGCTCGCCATACAAAAGCACCAGGGCTTTGGAGGGGGAAATGACTGATGCGGTAATCACCGAGTCGTCGGCGGGTAATACTCAGGCTGAGCGCACGGCGCTGTCGGATCAGCGGATGTTTGAGGTGGCGATCGAGTTGGTCAATGAGCGCGGCACCGCCAAGACGACGCTCAAAGATATCGGCGAGGGTGCCGGTTACAGCCGCGGTCTTGCGAGCTACCGGTTCGGCTCGAAAGATGGGCTATGGATGGAGTTGTTTGCACGATTTGACGACATCTGGAAGGCGCACCTTTCCCAGTATCTGACAGGCAAGCAGGGGCTGGCGGCGCTCGAGGCGGCGATTCAGGCGCAGCGGGATATCTTCGCTCGGGAGTCAGGTTACCTCAGAGCTATGTATATTCTCTGGTACGAATCTTTGGGTCGCGAGTCTGATATTCGCGCGAATTTGGCCAACCACCATGTTATTTATCGCCGCGATGTCCAGCAGTGGATCGAGCAAGGGCAGGCTGCTGGAGACATCAGAGCGGACGTCGACCCAGCGCATTTCGCTACGGGCTATTGCTCGACCATGTTCGGCACGATCTATCAATGGGTGGTGGCCCCGGACGCAATTGACCTCGAGACATTTTTTGAACACTACGCCGCAACGGTAACGGTGGCGATTACCCAACAAAGGGGAGCGTAATGATGGCAAGGCTGGAA
>JAAEZV010000400.1:571-2109 GCA_018222695.1 Gammaproteobacteria bacterium | reverse complement strand
GTCGCATAGGTCGAGAACTTGTAGCCGCGGCGGTACTCGAACTTGTCGACGGCTTTCATCAGACCGATGTTGCCTTCCTGAATGAGATCGAGGAACTGCAGGCCACGGTTGGTGTACTTCTTGGCAATGGAGATCACCAGACGCAGGTTAGCCTCGACCATCTCTTTCTTGGCCCGGCGGGCGCGGGCTTCGCCCATGCTCATGCGGCGGTTGATCTCTTTAATCTCGGCGATTGTGAGGCCGGTCGCTTCCTCGACGTTAGCGATTTGGCGCTGCAGTCGCTGCAACTCGTCTTTGTGCTGATTGATTTTGGCGCCCACGTCTTTTTTGCGTGCCACGCGGCTGACCCAACGGCTGTCGCTCTCTGAACCTTGAAAGCTCTTGATGAACTCTTTGCGGTCCATGCGGCAGTCGCGCACCACAATGCGCATGATCTCGCGCTCGGGTTCCCGCACTGCGGCCAGCGCGATGCGCGGCTCATCAATCAGCGGGTCAAACACCCGCGGCGTCAATTTAAAGAACTTGAATAGCTCACCGAGCTTGTTCATCTCGGTAATCGCGTCCTTGTGGTCACGGCCCTTGGCCGCAATCGCCTTCTCGGTCTTGGTGCACTGGCGCTTCAGCGCTGCAAATCGCTTTTTCGCCTCGACCGGGTCAGGTCCAACTGGCGCGTCATCTTCATCGTCATCCGACTCGCCTCTCGCTTCAGCGGCGGCAGCCATCTCGGACGCGGAAGGGACATGCTCAGCAGGGTCCAGATAGCCGATCATCACGTCGGTGAGCTTGCGTTCTTCTTTGGCTACGAGGTCGTATTCGTTGCTGAGTTGGCGAACAACATTGGGATAGTGAGCCAGCGCGGCCATCAGCTCTCGAATGCCTTCCTCAATCCGTTTGGCGATGATGATCTCGCCTTCACGGGTCAGAAGCTCAACCGTGCCCATCTCACGCATGTACATGCGCACGGGGTCGGTGGTGCGGCCCGCTTCCTGCTCTACGGCGGCCAGCGCGGCGGCAGCTTCGGCGGCGGCGATTTCGTCTGCCGAGCGGTCACCCTCGGACATCAATAGCTCATCGGCATCCGGCGCCTGCTCGAACACCTGAATGCCCATGTCGTTGATCATCTGAATGATGTCTTCGACCTGATCGGGATCAGAGATGTCCTGAGGGAGGTGATCGTTGACTTCAGCGTAGGTCAGGTACCCTTGTTCTTTTCCCTTTGCAATCAGGGCTTTAAGTCGGGATTGCTGATGCACTCGGTCGGTCATGCGGAGCCTGCGTGGGTCTGGCAAAAAATAGCCGGCGAGTATAACGGCTTAGGCCCCCTAGCACCAATGGCATTGGCGGGAAAAAGCCAGCTTCAGCCGATGCTGAGCGGAACCAATTTTTCCAGCGAAAACGATTGTTTACGGTGTCCTAAACCTAACTCACCTCATACCGAGCAGTGTAAGCGGTGGCAGCTCGCTGTTGATCTCCATGGTGTGGTCGCACTATCGGTAATAGCTAGCGTCATCATTGCGCCATGCTGAGCAGCAGTATGC
>JAAEZV010000400.1:0-561 GCA_018222695.1 Gammaproteobacteria bacterium | reverse complement strand
CTGTTGATCCTCATGGGTTGGTCGCCAAATCGGTGACAGCTAGCGTCATCATTACGCGTTGCTGAACAGCAGTATGCCGGTTGGTCATCCCCGGCCAGACAGGGACCGGATCTCCTGCGTCAGGCTGAGTAACTGCTGTTTCTCGTCGGCGGTGAGTTCGCCGTAGGGTTTACGCTTCAGCGCCTCGAACTGCTGCCGCGCGGCATCCAGCGCGGGGTGGCGGCTGAGTTTTTCTACCAGTGCGGTGCACAGGGCCTCGAGCCCGGTGTCTTCCTCCACGGTCTCCCGGCCCGCCAGCGCATTGAGGAAGTCCCCCTCGGGCGTGCCGAACCAAAAGCCCAGTAGCGCCGCCGTCGTCACCTCGGGGTATTTACCGATATGGGCGACCACTTCGGACAGCAAGACCGCATCGCGGCTGCCTTCAGTGACCAGTAACCCATCGGGTACATGGACAACCAGCGCGGGTTTCAGCACGAGGAGACCGAGCAGGCGGTGGATGGGGTTGAGGGAGCTTGGTGACAGACTCTCCAGCATCGGTTCCTCAACGGGCGTGACGTATTC
>JAAEZV010000015.1 GCA_018222695.1 Gammaproteobacteria bacterium | reverse complement strand
GATTCGGGCAGGTACCTTCCGTGATAATAAGTCCTACACCGCCTGCCGCACGACGCCGGTAATACGCGGCGGAGGCCTCGCTGGGAATATTGTCCGGAGAATGGTTACGGGTCATGGGAGCCATGACAACACGGTTCTCGGTGCTGAGAGATTTGAGCGAGAAGGGATGAAATAAACTGTCGATTGCAGGCACGGGCTACCTCTTTTTTAGCGCATGGTCTTGGTCGGTGAGTACGATGAGCCTATTTTTGCACCGCACTGCGAGGCGGGCAGACTACCGCAAAAGTCGATGTCGCGCCCTACTCCGTCCGGCCGATCCCATCGCCCTACTTCGGGACGCTCAGTCGGTGTAACCGTCAGGGTGATGCTGGTGCCAGCGCCAGGCGCTGTCGATGATTTGTTCTAATGCCGGATACTGGGGTGCCCACCCGAGCTCCTGGCGAATACGGTCGCTCGATGCGACCAGTCGGGCCGGATCCCCCGCGCGGCGCTGACCCATTTGTTCCGGAATGGCTTCACCGGTGACCACGCGCGCGGTTTCAATCACCTGCCGCACGCTGAAGCCCTCCCCATTTCCCAGGTTGTAAACGCGATTGCCCTGCTCAAGCGCCTGCAACGCGAGCACGTGTGCTTCGGCCAGATCCAACACATGAATATAGTCACGAATGCAGGTGCCATCGGGTGTGTCGTAGTCGTCGCCGAAGATCGTAATGTGATCCCGCTGCCCAGCCGCGACCTGCAAAACCAAGGGTATGAGATGGGTTTCGGGCGAGTGATGCTCTCCTCGCATCTCACTGGCGCCCGCAGCGTTGAAATAACGGAGGCTCGCGAAGCGCAGGCCCTTGGTTTGTGACAGCCAGTTCAGCGCCCGCTCGAGCGCCCACTTGGATTCCCCGTAGGGGCTGCCCGGCGCGATCGGTGCCTGCTCGTCTATCACAGCGCTGGTCGGCGCTCCGAAGAGATTGGCGGTCGAGGACAGGATAAAGCGCTCGACGCTTCCTGCGACGCAAGCCTCAAGCAGGTTGAGACCGTTCACGACGTTATCCCGCAGATAAAAGAAGGGCTTATCCATCGATTCACCCACCAGAGAACGTGCCGCAAAATGCATGACCGCGTCAGGCCGATGATGTTCAATGGCGTCGCGGATCTCCTGCGGGGCTGACAGGTCACCTTCGACCCACTCGGCCGCCGAAGGCACAGCCGCCCGATGTCCCTGTGACAGGTTGTCGAATACCACCACATCGTGGCCGCGATTCAGCAACACCTCGCTCGTGATGCTGCCGATATAGCCTGCCCCGCCAGTCACCAATACTTTCATCGTGTTCTCTTTTCCGACCCTTGATACCTGTGATGAGTCTGGCCCATATCCGGCCGACTCACACGGTTTCTCTAAGCCTTTCTGCAGCCGCCTCGGGTGTCAGATCGCGCTGCGCCTCGCTCAGCATCTCATACCCCACCATGTGTTTGCGCACACTCGCCGAGCGGAGCAAGGGGGGATAAAAATGCGCATGAAGCTGCCAGTGCGGTGCCGGCGCAATGCCCGGCGCACCATGCCAACCCATAGTGTAAGGGCAGCTGGTATCAAACAGTGCGTCGTATCCGCGAAGCAAGCGGGTGAGCACCTGCGCCAGCGACATTTGCTCGCTGTCAGTCAGGGCATCGAGGTGATCGATTTGACGCCGCGGCAGCAGCAGCGTCTCGAAGGGCCACATTGCCCAATAGGGCACTAGCACCGTCCAATGTTCCTGCTGGATGACGACGCGCTCAGCCAGCTGCTCTTCCTCGGCGCGGTAAACCTCAAGCAACGCTACCTGCTCCGCATCATAGAAGGCCTGCTGCTGAGCCAGCTCCTTCGCTCCCTCACTGGGGAGGGTATCGACCGCCCAGATCTGCCCATGGGGATGCGCATTAGAGCACCCCATCATCGCGCCCCGATTTTCGAACACCTGCACCCACTGATGGCTTTGGCGCAGGGTCTCAACCTCCGAAGCCCACAGCTGCACTAATGCCAATGCCTCTTCCTGGGTCATGTTGGCCAGCGTCTTACTGTGGTCCGGGTGGTAGCAGAGCACCCTGCAACGACCGGCAACCGGCTCCGATTTGAACAATGCCGATGGCTCACCCGGATCGGTGGCCTGGACTTCCACTGAGCCTGCGTCGAGGTCAGCCGCCACAGCGGGGAAATCATTATCGAATGCCCACGGGGACGTGTAGGGTGCGTTCACGTGGCCACTCGCTCGGGTGTTGCCCGGGCAGAGATAGCAGTCGGGATCGTAAGTCACCCCAGTGCTGCCAGAAGCTGGGCTCTCTTCACCCTGCCAAGGACGCTGTGCGCGCTGGGGCGAGACCATAACCCACTCACCCGTCAGCGCATTGCGACGGCGATGAGGGCGTTGTGATAACGAATCATTCATAGCGCGGTGCAGATCTCGCGGGCGCCAGCGCCGGCCTGAATACGATAACACCCGGGTGCCCAACCCATGTGTTCGTTGTATTGACCACTTACGCTGCCAGCTACCGCCTCGAGGCGGTCGGATGCGACCAACACAATGACGCAACCGCCAAATCCACCGCCGGTCATTCTGGCGCCATAAACCCCTGGCTCGGCTGTGGCGAGCTCCACCAGTAGATCGAGCTCCGGACACGACACTTCGTAGTCATCTCGCAGGGACCGATGACTGGCTGTCATCAACGCTCCCAACCGATCCCATTGGCGTTGCTCGATCGCCGTCACGGCATCGCAAACGCGTTGATTTTCCGAGACCACGTGGGTGGCCCGCTGGAGCAGTACCCCCTCATCTTTTAACCGCGCCAGCTGGTCGGGGCTGACTTCACGGAGCGTGTTCACACCCAACTGTGCGCAAGCTTGCTCACAATCGGCTCGCCTTTGGGCGTAGGCGCCCTCCGCGAGTGCATGGGAAACGCCGGAGTGAATCACCAGCAATGCCGGCGCCTGTGAGTCAAAAGGGACTGACCGCGCTGTCTGGTCCGCACAATCGAGCAGCAACGCCTGTCCGGACTCTGCTAACTCGACCACGGTCTGATCCATGATCCCGCAGGGAACACCTGCCATCTCGCGTTCGGCCTGAACGCAGGCCTCAATCCGCTCACTGCCGGTTAACGCCTGCTCTGTCACCGCCTCCAACAAGTGTGCCGTCGCCAATTCCAGCGCTGCACTGCTGGATAACCCGCCTCCCGGCGGGACACTCGACGCAACAGCGACGTCCAGCCCGGGGCAATGCACACCGCGCGAATCGTATTGAGCGATGACACCCTGAACGTAGCGCATCCAGGGGTCGCGATGCGGCGTGTGTAACTGATCGAGCGACAGACTGCTCTCCTGGGCAATCGCCAAACTCCGCACTCGGATCTGACCGGGCACGCCGGGTGCAGCAGCCATGGCGGTGTAACGGTCTATCGCGACGGGGAGCACCCAGCCTTGGTTGTAGTCCGTGTGCTCGCCAATCAGATTGACCCGTCCCGGAGCGGCCGCCCGCCAACGCGCTGTTTGCCCCGATAGCTCAGCCACAGCAGCCGATGCCGAGTCAATGAGCGAGGCTAATGAAGGGTTGGATTCCATCATGCCGGTGGTGGTTATCCGTCGAGATTTGGTTGGCAGGGCCCGCAAGTGAAGCTGGGCACTATTGCGTCACGGCCGATCCGTGATTTACGGGCCAGCGTACACCAGAACACTCTCTGCTGGGTGTGCCACCATGCGCCAACTCCACTGGTTCCAGACCGATCTGCGCTTGGCAGACAACCCGGCGTTGTCCAGCGCGCAGGGCGCAGACTCGCTCCTCTGCATTTACCTGATGCCCAAGCCAAGGCCCTGGTGCAATCTGACAGGCCTCGGCCCACAGCGGGATCGTTTTCTGCGCGAGTCGTTGCAGGAACTCAAGGAGCAGCTCCAGGCGTTAGGTCAGGATCTGATGGTCCTCGAGGGCTCTCCCGAGCTGGTCCTGCCCAATATTGTGGACCGTTTCAGCATTGACCACGTCACCACCAGCTTTACGCCCGGCTGGTACGAAAAGCAGGCCATCACGTTCTTGGAGCAAAAGCTTCCCGCAACGCTGTCTGTATTCCGTGGCAGCACGCTGTTTGACGCCGAGCAGTTCCCCTTCGAGATGGCAGATTTACCCGATACGTTCTCGCCGTTTCGGCGCAAGGTGGAAAAACTCAATATCAGCAGTCCCCTGGCAGCACCGGGCACGCTGCCACCGCCGCCGTCGGCGCAATTTGACGCGATTCCCCGAGCAGCGGCCTCGCCCCACCCCGGCCTGCCGCTTCCAGGCGGTAGCACCGGCGGGCTCAGGCGCCTCGATCAGTTTCTGTTTCACACCCATGCCATCGCGGACTATAAGCAAACCCGTAATGATCTCGATGGCCTGAGTGGCTCGAGCACGCTCTCACCTTGGCTGGCTGGCGGAGCGCTGTCTGCGCGCACAGTGGCCCACGCGATTTTCCGCTACGAGCGAGAACACGTCGCCAATGACTCCACCTACTGGCTTTACTTCGAACTGTTATGGCGGGAGTTTTTCCACTGGCGCGCCGTGATCGATCGTCAAACGCTGTTCCGCCAGGGCGGTCGCTCGGGTCGACGGCTGCTAACCACCTTCGAACCCCGTCATTTTGCGAGATGGTGCGCGGGCGACACCGACTATCCGCTGGTCAACGCCCTCATGCGGCAGCTGGTCGCCACAGGCTGGATGAGCAACCGCGGTCGCCAGATCGCCGCCTCGTGCCTTATCAATGAACTTGGACTCGACTGGCGTTACGGCGCGGCCTTCTTTGAACAACAGCTCATCGACTACGACGTAGGCAGCAACTACGGCAATTGGCAGTACATCGCGGGAGTGGGTTCAGACCCAAGAGGGGGCCGGCAATTCAATCTGGCAAAGCAGGCCGCGCAATACGACCCGGACGACACCTTTACCCTGAAGTGGGAGGGGTTCCGGCCGACGCAGCCGGAACACGTGGTGGATGGTGCCGACTGGCCCATCACAGATCAGAGCTAATGGCGCATCGGAAAAAATCTGACCTACCCACCAAGGTCTGCCCGGTCTGCGAGCGCCCGTTCAGTTGGCGCGCGCGCTGGAAGCATCAGTGGGACGAGATCGTGTATTGCTCCAAGCGATGCAGCGGCCAACGCTGGCGTAAAGGCAAGCCTGTGCTCACCACGAGTGACGCCTAAAGCTCGGCAATCTGTTCGAGAGTGTGATCCGCCCACTGCAGCACCGCCTCGCGATCCTCATCGCTCCGTTTTCTCCAGCCACCCAGAATCAGACCCATGCGGGGATTTTGGCTCAGTAGCACGTTGTGGCGGTCGATAAAGTGCCAGTAGAGGCTGTTGTAGGGGCAGGCATCCTCCCCCGTGACCCGCTTGGGGTCATAGCGGCAGGCCTTGCAGTGGTTGCCCTGCTTTTGGATGTATTTACCGCTGGCTGCATAGGGCTTGGACGCCATGATGCCGCCATCGGCAAACAGCGCCATCCCCAACGTATTGGGCAGCTCGACCCACTCGTAGGCATCGAGATAAACACCGAGATACCAGTCACACACCTCGGGCACGCTGAGCCCGGCAATGAGCGCAAAGTTGCCTATCACCATGAGCCGCTGGATGTGGTGGGCATAGCCGAGATCCAACGACTGTCGGAGCGCCTGAGACAGACAGCGCATCTCTGTATCACCTGTCCAGAACCACTCTGGTAAAGGCCTGTGTGCCGATAAAGCATTGCGCTCGCGATAATCCGGCATGTGGTGCCAATACAAGCCACGAACATACTCACGCCAACCCAGCACCTGCCGGATAAAACCCTCCGCCGCTGACAGGGAGCAATGACCGCGACGGTAAGCCGCCTCCACCTGCTCGCAAACAGGCAGTGGGTCCAGCAAACCGCAGTTGAGGTACATGGAAATCAGACCGTGAAAAAGCCAGGGTGACTCCTCGGCCAGCGCGTCCTGGTAAGTGCCAAAGGCGGGCAACGCGTGCTCACAAAACCAGTCTAGCTCGGCCTGCGCAGCCTTATGCGTGACAGCCCAGCGAAAGGTCGACAGGTCTCCGGGATGGTCAGGAAAGGCGGCCTCTACCATGGCAATCACCGCTAGCGTGATGTCATCGTGCTCGGGTTCGGATCGCGCAGGGATTTCACATTGCTCGCGCCAGCCGGTGCGGTTGTCGGCATCGTAGTTCCATTTGCCACCCTCGGGCTGGTCGGCGTCCATCAAGAGCCCATAGCGCTTGCGCATGTCGCGATAGAAATACTCCATGCGCAGCTGTTTGCGGCCAGAAGCCCAGTCTGAAAAATCCTGCCTGGAGGCGAGAAACCGGGTGTCTTCAAGCAGCTCAACGGGCACGCCCAAAGCATCGGACCAACGCTGCATCTGCTCGAGCAACCGATACTCTCCCGGCTCGCAGATCAGCAGCCGCTCATAGCGCCACTGCTCCTGTGCGCGCTCGCACGCCGCGAGCAAGGACGGGACTGAATCCTCATAGGGGTAATACGCCACCTGATAGCCGCGCTCACCGAGCGCATCGGCAAAGTGACGCATCGCGCTGAAGAGCAGCGCGATCTTGTGGCGGTTGTGGCGGACATAGCTGGCCTCCTCACGAACTTCGGCGAGGATCACCACTGTCGCGTCAGGGTCGGCCTGCTGCAGCGCGGGGTGGCCCCAGCTCAGCTGGTCCCCTAACAACAAAATCGCGTTCTTTCGGCTCATGCTTGGCATACGTAGCGCCCCTCGGGGCAGACCGGTTGCCCGGGCGTTTGAAACCAGACAGACTGCGGACACCCTCAAAAACCGCAGTTCAAAGGAGGTCGCCCATGACATGGCTGAAAGGATTACTCACCGTCGTGTCACTGCTGGCGGGTGCACTGGTCGCCGCGTTTTTTCTGCTGGGACCGCAGTGGGTGGATCGCAACGCCAATCTGGTACTGGGCGACCCTGGCCGGGCTCCCACACCCGAAACACGCGCGCTACACGCGCAGCTCATCGTGGGGGACTTGCACGCGGACTCCGCTCTCTGGGGCAAGGACCTATTGCACCGCAACGAGTGGGGGCAGGTCGACCTGCCGCGCCTGATTGAGGGCGGTGCCGCGCTGCAGATGTTCACCACCGTCACAAAATCACCGCAGGGACAGAACTACGAACAGAATGCGACCGACACGGCGGATAACATCACGCTGCTAGCCATGGCACAGCGCTGGCCCGCGGCGACTTATGACAGCCTTTTTGCCCGGGCGATGTTGCAGGCCGACCGGGTGCGGGCGGCAGCGGCGCAAAGCCCGCAGCTGACCCTGATCACCTCACAATCGGAACTGAGTCAATTACTGGCCCGGCGCGCTCGCGGTGAGGCGGTAGTCGGGGCGCTGTTGGGTACCGAAGGATCCCATGCGCTCGATGGCCAACTAGACAACATCGGCCAGCTGTATGACGCCGGCTTTCGCATGATGGGCCTACATCACTTCTTCGATAACCTGCTTGGCGGCTCCCTTCACGGAGAATCGCAAGCGGGACTCACGCCATTTGGCGAGCTGGCTGTGCGCAACATGCAGATGAAAGGGATCATGATTGATGTGGCCCACAGCAGTGAAGCCACGGTGCGAGACACCTTGCGGGTGACAGAGGGTGATGCCCTTATCGTCAGTCACACCGGCTTTGACGGGCACTGCCCGAGCCCCCGTAACATCAGCGACGAGACCATGGCATTGATTACCGAGGCGGGCGGTTTGATCGGGGTCGGCTTCTGGGCCGACGTGACCTGTGGCAAAGGCATTGATGCGATTGCCAGTGCCATTCAATACGGCGTCGAGCGATTTGGCGTCGACCATATCGCGCTCGGATCAGACTGGGACGGATCGGTCACGACCCCAATCGATGCCTCACAACTACCCCATTTGACTCAGGCGTTGCTGGATGCCGGATTGACGCAGGCCGAGGTGCGCGCCGTGATGGGCGGCAACATGTCGCGCTTTTTGGCGCAACACCTGCCACCTGGCTAACTACTCGAGGTTGCGGCGGCGTCTCGTCGCCTAACTATCGAGTAGCAGCGACGCCAAGCGCTTGCGATGGTGAATCGCGCCCCCGTACATCTGCTGCGCCCACTGGGCACGGCGAATGAACAGCGTGGAATCACACTCCCAGGTAAAGCCAAAGCCACCGTGGAACTGCACCGAGCGGTCACCGGCAAACACCATAACCTCATCAGCAGCGACTTTGGCCATCCGGCACGCGACCTCTGCGTCCTGATCTAACGCCTCATCCCCCACCACGGTCGCCCCGTGGTACACAAAAGAACGCGCATTCTCCATGCCGACATAAATATCGACCGTCGGGTGCTTGAGCGCCTGATAAGAGCCAATCAGCTTGCCAAACTGTTTACGCGTCTTGAGATACTCAGTGATGCTATTCAGGCACTTCCCGGCGGCACCCGTGGTCTCGGCTGCCGTCAGTAACGCGCCCAACAACAGGGTATCCCTCAGTGCCGCTGCCACGGCATCGCCGCGGAACACCTGTGCCGGGGTCACACCTGTGAAGTCGACATTGGCAGCGCGCTTGGTCAGGTCGATCAGCACATTTTCTGTCAGCGCGTTGTCATCAATGGCGTTCCGCTCTACCAAGGCCAACACCGGCTCGCCACCCTCGCTGGCCAGTACCGCAAAGCAGTCGGCCACGCTGGCATCCGCGACAAAGCTTTT
This sequence comes from Gammaproteobacteria bacterium, assembly GCA_018222695.1. Lineage (GTDB taxonomy): Bacteria > Pseudomonadota > Gammaproteobacteria > Pseudomonadales > Halieaceae > Luminiphilus. The sequence goes on along the minus strand of JAAEZV010000015.1, from coordinate 6,484 downwards.
GCCGCCCGTGAGCGTACCGTCGGCACCCAGCTCCACACCCAGATTCGCTCCGCCCCAGTCGGCATGGTCGAGATACGCGATCGTCCCAACCGATCCAGAGCACAGGCGGCCCAGCCACTCTGCGGCCGACTCGCCCGCGGCGCGCCAGATCAACTGGCCCGCCAGCGTGGTGCTGAGCAACGGTGTGCCCAACAAGCCACCACCCAGCGCCTCAAAAACGGGCACGGCCGAGCCCACGCCCATGCCGGCACCGCCGACCGTGTCGGGCAAGGCAATGCCTCCCCAACCCATTTCAACCATCGCCTGCCAAGTGGCCGCGTCGAAACCGGTATCGGTCTCCAACTGAGCGCGCACCGCGTCGATCGGTGCCTGATCCCGGACAAAGCCTCTGGCCACATCGAGCAGCATGCCCTGCTCCTCGGTAAGGCTGATCGATACGTTTCCTAAAACTGACATCCCGGCCCCCTTACTTCGGCAGGCCGAGCACGTGCTCAGCCACAATATTGGCCTGCACCTGTGTGGTGCCGCCGCCGATGGTCGCGCCAAAGTTACTGAAGTAGGCGCGCTGCCAGAATCCACCACTCACCGCGTCGGCATCGCCAACGTACAGGGCACTTTGCGCCCCCTGCTTGCTGGCGGTGTATTGCTTCATACGGCGCTCATACTCTGTCCCGCGGTATTTAACCGACAGCGCAAGACCCATCGGGTAATCCGAGGTCAGGGCGGGAATGCCCGTTCGGCGACCGGTCAGTGACAGCGCCTTGGCCTCCATAATGAAACCGACCAGATCGTCCCGCACTACCGGATCAGAGAGCAGCGGCTCACCGTCATGCTCCAGCTTTGAGAGCTCCTCGATCATGTCATCGACCTGAATCGTGACGCCCCAGTACCCACTGGCCTGCCCCGCCGTAACACCACGCTCGTATTCCAGCGTTTTCATGGCGACCATCCAACCGCCGCCCTCTTCGCCCATCAGGCAACTCGCCGGTATCTTGGCGTCGGTAAAGAACGTCTGATTAAAGCCATACTCACCCGTCACTTTGCGGATGGGATGCGCCTCGACCCCATCGATCTTCATGGGCGAGAGAAAGAAAGACAGGCCGTCGTATTTGCGCTCGGTATTAGGGTTGGTGCGCGCCAGCAGAATCATGTGGTCAGCGTAGTTCCCCAAGGTCGTCCAAATTTTGGAACCGTTGACGACATAGTCGTCGCCGTCGCGCACCGCTCGAGTCTGCACCGCACCCAGATCTGAACCATGGTCGGGCTCGGAAAAGCCCTGGCACCAGATCTCTTCGCCCGAGAGGATATTTTTGATGTATTTCGCTTTCTCTTCGTCGGTGCCCATATCGAGCAGCAGCGGCCCAACCCAGTTAAGGCCAATGGTGTTAAAAATGATCGGCGCGTTGTGCTTCGCCAGTTCCTTGTCGACGATGTATTGATACGCGGGATCAGCGCCCTGACCTCCGTACTCGCTGGGCCAGTGCATGCCCAGGTAGCCCGCGCTCCAGAGTGTGTGCTGCCACTCGCGCAGAAAATCGAGCTGCTGCTCGGTGCCCACTTCCAGAAAAGTCAGTGGCAAGAGAAAGCCGGGGTCCGACGGCACATTTTCCGACATCCACGCGGATACTTCCTCGCGAAACGCGGACAACGCCGCTTTGTTATCACTCATGATGATGCTCCTGCCATCCCAGATTTTGTTGTTGATCGTCGCCGGCGCAGTGTGGCACAGGGCATGCAAAATTGTCAGCAGGTGCGGCCTCTGAGTCGGGCGCAGGTCGGCCCTGTCAGCGCATGAGCGCCTGCTGGCAAGCGTGCCTGATTGCGTCGAGCGACGGCCTGTTCGCTAGAGTCCGTACTGCCGGGTAGCGAGATCACGCATGATTTCTTCGGAACCGCCGCCGATGGCATTGACGCGTACCTCGCGGTAAATCCGTTCAACCCGGTTACCCCTCATGTAACCGAGGCCACCTAGAATCTGCATGGCTTCGCGGGCGCAGAACTCCATCACCTCGCTCGCTTGAACTTTCAACAATGCGATATCGCCCGGGTTGGGCGTACCCGCTTCAATCGACTCGTAACAAAAGCGGATATAGGCCTGGGTGGCGTTAAGCTGTTGCTTCATTTGCGCAATTTTGTGGCGGATCACCTGATGATCAGCCAGACGCTTGCCGAAGGTTTTGCGCTCCGTCGCCCAGGCAACCGCTTCCTCAAGGCAGACTCTCGCATAGGCCTCCATGGCAGCGGCCATGCCCATCCGTTCACTGTTGAAGTTAGTCATGATGACCTTGAAGCCTTCATTCTCGGTACCGATGAGGTTGTCGACCGGCACACGGACTTCGTCAAAGTAGAGGGTGGCGGTATCCGATGCCCACCAACCCATCTTGCGGTCCAGCGGTGTCCGCGAGAAGCCTTCAGCATCGGTTGGAATCAACAGCATGGAGACACCGCCCGCTCCCGATCCGCCAGTTCTGACTGCGGTCGACACCCAGTTGGCGCGCATACCCCCGGTAATGTAGGTCTTGCTTCCGCTGACCACGTAGTGGTCGCCATCGCGTACTGCGGTGGTTGCGAGATTCGCCACGTCTGAGCCACCGCCGGGTTCGGTAATCCCCAGCGAGATCCACTTCTCACCTCTCAACACCTGCGGCGCAACCTCCGCCTGCATCCACTCCGGCCCCCAGTTAAGGACTGGCGGCAGGCCGATACCGTGGACCATGAGAGAGGCGCTGATACCACCCGCACCGACCCGGGAGAGCTCCTCATTCACAATCCAGGAGTGCCAGCTGTCCGCAGGCGTGCCGCCGAACTGCTCGGGATAGCCCAGCCCAAGAAGGCCGACTTCAGCCGCTTTTGGCCACAGCTCAGTGGGAATCGCACCCGCCTCGTCCCAGTCATCCGCATAGGGCATGACTTCGGTATCGATAAACCTGCGCAGCGCCTCGCGCCATGCGTGATGTTCTTCGGTGAAATGCGGGTTGGGCAACCGAGCACTGTCAAAATCGAGACTCATGGTCAGGTCCTGTTATTGCCTTGTGAATACGCCGCGATCGAGCCCGGCGAGCCCTCGTTTTACGCACTGATCAGAGACGAGTCAATTCGCGTATAAGGTACAATCGCGGCCCGTGTGATCTTGCGCTGGGGCGCGCAAATCAAGCCAACAGCGCTCAGGAACCCATTATGAAATACCTCGGCCAGTCCGATTATCAGCATGCGACCGTGCCGCGCATTGGCGTCCTGCTGACGAATCTCGGCACGCCTGAGGCCCCGACCGCCAAGGCGCTGAAACCCTATTTGAAGCAGTTCCTGTGGGATCCTCGCGTTGTAGAAGTGCCGCGCCCCATTTGGTGGCTGATTCTGAACGGCATCATTCTCAATACGCGCCCCAAGCGCTCGGCCGAAGCCTATTCTGCGGTCTGGAATGAGCGTGGCTCACCCCTACTCGCGCATCTGGAGGATCAGGTAGCCGGCGTAGCGGAGCAACTCAAACGCCAACATGGCGATCGTTTTGTGGTCCGGGGCGCCATGCGTTATGGCTCACCCGCAATCGCCGATGTGCTGACCGAGATGTTTGAAGCGGGGGTGCAAAAACTCGTGGTACTGCCGCTCTACCCGCAGTACGGGGGGCCGACCACTGGCTCAACATTTGACGAGGTGAGTAGCGACTTAACGCGGCGACGTTGGCTACCCGCCTTGCGCTTTATCAGCTCGTATCATGACGACCCGCGCTACATTGCCGCCGTCGCAGACAGCATCCGCGCCCACTGGGCAACCCACGGACGCACAGACAAGCTGGTGCTTTCTTACCACGGTATGCCCAAGCGGTATCTGGTCGAGGGCGACCCCTACCACTGCCAGTGCCATAAAACCTCTCGACTGATTGGCGAGAATTTAGGGTTGTCAGAAGACGAGATGATCACCACGTTTCAATCGCGGTTCGGGCGCGAAGAATGGCTACAACCCTACACCGACGAAACCCTGGAGGCGCTCCCGGGCCAGGGTGTGACAGCGGTGCAGGTGGTGTGCCCGGGCTTCTCTGCCGACTGCTTGGAAACGATTGAGGAAATCGGCATGGAGAACCGGGATATTTTTCTCGAAGCCGGCGGTGCGCGTTACGAATACATTCCCTGCCTCAATGCCCAGGACGGTCATCTGGCTGCCCTGACGGATCTCATCAACGATGAACTGAATGGCTGGCTCGACACCGAGTCGGACCCCCAGCGCACCGAGCAGTTAGCCAAAAAGTTGGGCGCAGAGCGCTAGGAAACTTTCAGTGCGCGGGTTCGAGCCAGCCCAGCGCAAACGCAATGCCTACGCCCAGCAAAAAGAGTAGTGTGAGCCGCAGCCGGTCATGGCTGTGAAACTGTACCTCGGGCAATAAGTCACCCAGCGCGATACAGATAAAGGCACCGGCGGCAAACGCGAGACTGGCAGGCAGCAAGCCCTCATAGGGAACAAGCGCCGAGGCACCGAAGTAAAAGACGGCTGCGGTCAGCGGGCACAACAGCGCGAAGACCGTACCAGCAGTCCAGCGACTGAGTGAGGACCAACCCCTCGCACCCATCACCGTCTCGATAGATAACGCATCCAACGGCTTGTGGAGCAATATCGCCAGGAACACGCCTACACCCGCCAATGCCGACCCCTGCACCGCCCCGATAAGCACCGCGCCGAGGGCAATGCCGTCGACCACCGTGTGCACACACAGCCCCGCGAACAACCCAACAGCGCCCAGTGGCTGCTCAGGCAAGTGGGCATGATCGTGGGCATGCGCGTGATGATGTTCATCGGCCGAGGCCAGATCACAATCCGCCGCAGCGCTCGCGAAATCGTGCTGATGAAAATGAAACCAGCGCAATAACAACAGCATGAAAATCAGACCGGACAGAGTCCAGACCATGACCGTGTCAATGGCCTGGCCGGCCGTGAAGGCATGCGGGATTAAATGCAGCAAAGCGACACCCAGCATCAGTCCCGATATCAGGCTCAACACCATCTGGGTGCGCGTATGGGTCATCCGAAATAGCCGCGGCAACCCGCTCCCGAGGAGCGAGGCGGCGAACAGCGCCGCGCCATACAGCGCCAGTAGCGACGTGCCGTCCATGATCCTAGCTCCCCACCAGATTATCTCGGTGAATCAGCTCTTCTTCGCCACGGTAGCCCAACACTGACTCGATGTCGGCGGAACCCTTGCCCGCCAGCGCCTTGGCTTCTTCACTTGAGTAGTTCACGAGACCCCGCGCGCGCTCCCGACCGGCGCCGTCTAGACATGACACCAGATCACCGCGCTGAAAATCCCCCGCAACACTGACAACGCCGATAGGGAGTAGCGACCGGCCCTGATCCGAGACACCTCTCACCGCGCCGTCATCCAGCACCAGACTACCCTGGGCGTGGAGCAAACTAGCCAGCCACTGTTTGCGCGCGCTCTGGGGTTGGCGTTGGGTCTGTAAGAAAGTACCCAGCGATGCGCCCCCGGCCACCTGAGTTATGGCATCGGGCAGGCGTCCGTTAGCGATAACTGTCGCGGTGCCTGATCTGGCGGCGAGGCGCGCCGCACTCAGCTTGGTCGCCATACCTCCACGACCGAGCGCGCTGCCGGCGCCTGCAATGGCATCCAGCGAGCTGTCGTGGACATCTGCTGTCTGAATGAGCGCCGCGTCAGCGCTCTGCCGCGGGTCGCTGTCCATTAATCCGTCCTGATCCGTGAGAATCAGCAAGGCGTCGGCATCGACCAAATTGGCCACCAGTGCCGCCAGCGTGTCGTTGTCTCCGAGACGAATCTCATCGGTCACCACGGTGTCGTTTTCGTTCACGATCGGCAGCACATTCATGGCCAATAGCGTGCTGAGCGTACTTCGTGCGTTGAGATAGCGATCCCGGGCACGCACGTCTGCATGACTCAGCAGTATCTGCGCGGTGGTCACACCGTGCGGGCTAAGATGCTCTTCATAGGCGCGCACGAGCGCGGACTGCCCAACCGCCGCGGCGGCCTGGGACAAATGCACTTCATGGGGACGCTCTGCGAGATTCAGGCGCGCGAGGCCCGCCACAATCGCACCGCTGGACACCAACACGACATCGCAGCCCCCTGACCGTAGCGCGGCCAGTTGATCTGCCAGCATCTTGACCACTGACGCATCCAGACCGCGCCCGTCATTGGTGAGCAGAGCGCTGCCTACCTTAACGACCCAGCGTCGGGCATCGGCAAGCCGCTGCCGGTCAGTTTGTTGAACCGCATCGGTCAATGTCGGTACTCCACTTCCATTTCGCTGTCGTCGTCATCAAGCCCGTCGCGCGCCCGCGCCCGCGCGGCCGCTCTGGCTGCCTGCAGTGCAGCAATACGCTCACGGGCTTCCTGCTGCATCTGCTCTTGTGCCGCGTGCTCCGCCTGTTCCGCCTCTGGATTGTCTCGCAGCGCTTCGGCCTGGGTCTCCAGATGGGTCATCAGGTCTCCGCATAACGTTTCTGTGTGCTGCCCCGCGAC
>JAAEZV010000399.1 GCA_018222695.1 Gammaproteobacteria bacterium | reverse complement strand
CCTGCTCGTCAGCCGTCAAGCGTGGCCCGGACAGACCAAAGATCACCGGCAGCATCAGTCAGTGGCCTCCGTCACTCAGGACAAGAGACTTGGGAAAAAGGTGATCAACAAGCTCGCCCTCCCCCTTGGCATCGGGGGCCTGCGACCACTCATCGATGGGGATCGAGAGCTCCGCCCAACCCGCCGTGGGGAGATTGGCCAGCGTGCCGGGACCGACAAAGAAATTAACCAGTTCCGTTAACGCCGGGTTGTGACCCACCAGTGCGAGCCTGTCGGCGTCGTCGGACTGCGCCGCAATCCACCGCAGCACCTCCCGATAGTGAAAGGTGTAAAGCGTGGGCGTCGTAATACCATGCTGCACTTCCAGTCCTGCCCAGCTTTGCGGCAGGGCGGCAAAGGTCTGCTGCGCCCGTTCGGCGGGACTTACATGAAAGGTCATAGGCGCCAGTCGGGCGCCCAGTGCTGCACCCATGCGGGGTGCATCACGCCGGCCCCGCGCATTGAGTGGCCGCTCACTATCGCTCAAAGACGGGTCATCCCAGCTCGATTTAGCGTGTCGCAGCAAATACAGGTTCTTCACGCACTTCCCTTAAGTTACCCGCTATTCGGTATATCGGCCCAACAGATCGGCTGCGACCTCAGTACCCAGTAACACAGCCAGCGCAGCCTTCTCATCGTCAACCACTTCAATGAAATCAGTGTTGTGCAGGTCGATCAACTGCCGGGACCCCAGCTGCTCGGTGAACCAGGTCAACAGACCTGACCAGAACGCGCTGTCCACCAACACCATAGGGTGACGAGCGCCGCGATCCGTATGAAAGGCGACCAGCAGCTCCAGCAATTCATCGGTGGTACCAAACCCGCCGGGAAAGATGACGAAGCCCCGGGAGTAGCGAGTGAGCATCAGCTTGCGGGTCGAAAAATGTTGGAAGTGCAGTCGATGTGTCAGATGCGGATTGGGTGTTTGCTCATAGGGCAGCTCGATATTGAGCCCCACCGAAATGCCATCCGCCTCGCAGGCCCCTCGGTTCACCGCCTCCATGATGCCGGGCCCTCCGCCAGTCAGCACGGGGAGACCGGCGCGGCCTAGCCAGGTTCCTAAGCGCTGGGCGCACTGATAGGCGGCATCATCGGAAGCGGTTCGGGCACTACCAAACACCGTGACGCCGCAGGGTAACTCACTCAATAAACGAGTGGCTGCGGATAAATCTGTCTGGATCTGCGCCAGAAGATGGGCATCCTGATCGGCAGGATGGCTATCAGGCGCCGATGACATCAAACAGCAACACCAAATTGCCCAACTGAATCACATCGCCCGGCTTCAGTTCGCTGCGTCGGGTGGTCACACCGCGGCACCGCGTGCCGTTGGTTGACTTCAGGTCTTCGACGATCCAGCCGCCCTCGGTGCAGATCAACCGGGCGTGCTCTAGCGAGATACTGGGGTCATCGAAAACCAGGTCACAATCGGCGCTGCGGCCCAAGGTCCACGCCGGCGCATTCGCCACGTAGAGCGAGCGCAGCCCACCCCGCTCATGTCCCGACGGCATCAGCACTGCCAGCGTCTCGGTAGCAGTGATGCCATGATGGGTAATCAGCTTTTGTAACAAAGCGCGGTCCGCTGGGTCCGCCACCGATGCAGTAGATCGAACCTCATCAGACTCATCTCCGGGAAGCGGCGCATAACCGCCGCGAAACGCCGTATCCTCACCCACCCCCTGATCGACGACGAAGGACGCCGTCGACTCTGATCGCGACATCGCGATAGTGGGATCGTCAGAGCGTCCCCGCTCGAGGAAGCACAGCCGGGTTTCACCAATCTGCACCACCTGCCCGTGAGCAAGGGTGGCATGGCGACTGGACCGCCCTCCCACCAACAGTCCATTGGTGGAGTCGTTGTCGGCAATCACTACCCCTTCCTCAGTTACGCTGATCACCACATGACGCCGAGAGATTTCCGGATCTTCTAGAGTGATTTCGCAGCTCTCATCCCGGCCAATAAACATCTGCCCGACCAGCGCGAACTCCTCACCCGTATCCAGACGACGCAGGCGATGCTCAGTCACGAAGCAGTGTCTCTCTCATGCATCACGGGATGCCTTACCGGGGCGGTTCACAGGGCGACAGTTTCAG
>JAAEZV010000398.1 GCA_018222695.1 Gammaproteobacteria bacterium | reverse complement strand
CGAGATCTTGCACCGGGAGTCCACGCTGGCCAAAACGCCTATTGCCGATTTATCAACCGCCTTGTTGGTAATGACCGGACGCCAAGACTCAGCTGAGGGGCTTTTTCTTCCGGAGACCTGGTCTTACACCCGCGGTGACTCAGATCTCGATATTCTGCGGAGGTCACATCACGCGTTGACCGAATTGCTCTCCTCATTGTGGGAACGCCGCCCGGATGACTCGGTGCTGGCATCTCCTTACGCCGCTTTAACCCTTGCTTCGATCGTCGAAAAAGAGACCGGGGTGGCCGACGAGCGCAAGCAAATCGCCGGGGTTTTCTTGCGCAGGCTTGAAAAGGGGATGCGTTTGCAGACTGACCCCACGGTCATTTATGGTCTTGGCGATGACTACGATGGCGACATAAAGCGACGACACTTGCGAGACACCACCAACCCCTACAACACCTATGCCGTTCATGGGCTCCCGCCGACTCCGATCGCGTTACCCGGTGAGGCAGCATTGCGCGCCGTCTTTGCGCCCGATAATGCCGGCGCGCTGTATTTTGTTGCGAAGGGCGATGGCTCACATGCTTTTAGCGCGACGCTGGAGGAGCATGAAGAGAACGTGCGCCGCTATCAGCTGACCCGGCGCGCAGACTACCGATCCTCACCCAAAGCGTCGGCTGATCAGTAAACAATATGACGGGTCGCTTTATCACTATCGAAGGCGGAGAGGGCGCAGGAAAATCGACCGCGCAGACCTTTTTGGCTGAGAAGCTGACAGCGCAGGGCATACCGGTTTTGCAAACCCGGGAGCCTGGCGGTACACCTCTGGCGGAGGCAATCCGCCGTAATTTGTTGAGCGTCGACGAAGAAGCCCCGGTAGAAATGGCGGAGCTGTTGCTCGTCTTTGCCGCTCGCGCGCAACACCTGACCAAAGTGATCGAGCCCGCGTTGAGTCAGGGGCAGTGGGTACTGTGCGATCGATTTACTGACGCAACCTATGCTTACCAGGGGGCAGGCAGAGGCCTATCGGCTGAGCTCATTGGCAAGCTTGAATCGTTGGTTCAGGGCGGCAGGGTGCCTGACACCGTCATCTTGTTGGACATGCCACCGGAGATTGGCATGGCCCGGGCCCGTGCGCGTGGCGCATTGGACCGCTTTGAACAAGAAGAGCAGGCGTTTTTCGAGCGAGTGCGCCAGGGTTACCTCGACCGCGCTGCCCGTTTTCCTGACCGCTATATTGTTGTTGACGCGGCGCAGGATCTGAGCGGTGTCCAAAAATCTCTGGAGGCGGTAATGAGAAACTGGTCTGTCGATGAGTGATACATCAGAGCTCGCCGTCGAGCTGCGTGACGCGACACCGCCGTGGCTCTTGAGTCACTTACGAGAGTGGATCTCAGGCGCGGGCGATAAAGGCCATGCATATCTCGTGGTGAGTGAGGATGCGAATGAAGCCAGCCTCTTTGCAGGGCAGCTGGCGATGCGGCAGCTTTGTCACGACCCCCAAGACGGGCTGGCCTGCGGGCAATGCCGGAGTTGTCAGGCCTTTCTTCAAGGGACCCACGGCGACCTGCTGTTGCTTCAGGTGCCGGACGGCAAAACGGCGATCGGCATTGATCAGGTCCGAGAGGCCACACACTTCCTCCAACAGACAGCGCTTTATGGCGAAGCCAAGTTGCTGTTGGTCCGTGATGCCGATCAGATGACGCTTGCGGCGGCAAACAGTCTGTTGAAAACACTGGAAGAGCCGGCCGGCAGCGCGTTGGTGCTGCTTTCCAGCGCTGAGGCCTGGCGACTACCGCCGACCGTTAGGTCGCGCTGCCAACTGTTGCGTCTGCCCCGTAGTGAAAAAGATGCAGCGCTGGAATGGTTAGGCTCACAAGTCGGAGGCTCTGCTGCAGACGCTCAGCATTTGCTGGACATGGCGCAAGGGCGGGCGGTCTCAGCGCGGCTGATGGCTGACTCAGAAAGCCTCGCTGCAAAAGAAGCGCTTGTTGCAAGCTTTCCGGCTTTGAGTGAGCAACAGGCTGGTCCACCGGCGGCTTGGTCCGGCGTCGATTTGAGCGTGCTGCTATCAGAGTTGCTCGTCTGGGTTGAAGGTCAGGTGCGCGGGGTCGATACGGATCGTTTTTGTCATTAGGCGCAAAGCTGGTTGT
>JAAEZV010000397.1 GCA_018222695.1 Gammaproteobacteria bacterium | reverse complement strand
AGGAAGTCTTCCAGACCCATTTCTCCGCCTTCCCGACCGTTACCCGAGGCTTTGTAGCCACCAAACGGAGATCCGTATTCATAGGCGCCGCCATTGATATGCACCGCACCCGCTCGCAAAGATCGCGACATTCTGGCCGCGCGCTCCGCGCTACCGGTCTGAACATACGCGGCTAGGCCGTAGGGTGTGTCGTTGGCAATCGCGACTGCCTCCTCCTCGGTATCGAAGGGAATAATCGCGAGAACAGGTCCAAAAATTTCTTCTCTGGCGATCCGCATCGTGTTGTCCACATCGGCAAAAATAGTGGGCCGAACAAACCATCCCGCCTCGAAACCCTCGGGACGACCCATTCCCCCCGCGATCAGATTCGCGCCCTCATCAATGCCAACCTGAATCATGTTTTGCACTCGATCAAACTGAATTTGATCGAACAAGGGGCCGATGTGATCGCCCTCCTCTTCGGGATTTCCCACGACAGTGGCTTCCGCTGCGCGTCGGGCAATCTCCACCACCTCGTCGTAGCAGGACCGCTCAACCAACAGTCGCGTAGGCGCGTCACAAGATTGCCCCGTGTTGAACATGCACTCGGCAACGGACTGCGTGACCCGTTCCTCAAGGTCGCAGTCGGCAAAAACGAGGTTCGGCGATTTACCGCCGAGCTCGAGGGTGACGCGCTTCACTGAGTCAGCCGCATCGCGGGTCACTGCGGTACCGGCCCTGGTTGAACCGGTAAACGACATCATTTGCACATCAGGGTGACGAGACAGCGCGCCGCCTACAACCGGACCAACCCCATTGACCAGATTGAAGACGCCCGCGGGCACACCTGCTTCATCCAGAATCTCCGCGTAAAGCATGGCCGAGACGGGGGTATGCTCACTGGGCTTAAGGACACAGGTACAGCCTGTTGCGATCACTGGAAGCACCTTGAGCACGACCTGATTCATCGGCCAATTCCAAGGTGTAATCAGCCCGCAGACACCGATCGGCTCCCTGAGCAAAACCTCGCCGTTCTCAAACCGCTCTTGCTCCTCCAGCTTTTCAAGTGCCGCAACAAATCCATCGAGGTGCCCGATCGCGGCGTCGGCCTGCGCGTCTCTGGACATTGAAATCGGCGCCCCCATCTCCAGACGCATGGCTTGCGCAAGCTCCTCAAATCGGCGTTCGGTCACCGCTCGTATACGGGCGAGCAAATCGAGTCGCTCTGCCTTACTGGACAGACTGAATTGTTCAAAAGCAGCCGCAGCAGCAGCAACCGCGCGGTCCACATCGGCCTCATTACCCAATGCCACCTCTCCGACCTGCTCCACTGATGCAGGATTCAGCACCGGCATCCTGTCGGTTGAGAGTGGATCCACCCATTCTCCATTGATGTAGAACTTCAATAACTTATCCAAGACGCTCGACTCCTTCGCAAACCGCCATCAGGCGCGCAGCCATTTTGGCAAGACTTCGGGCGCTACCGAGACGCCCTCCCCAACTGCAACCACTCCTGGCACTTCTACCACACCGACCAGGCCCCGACTGAACTTGGAGGCCTCAATAAAGTCCGCCTCCCCCAACGCCACGCCGGTGGTGGCTTCGTGACATTCTGAAACATACTTAGACATGCGGCTGCAAGGCGGGTTGTACTCTTCCACCATTAGCACGACACCACCCTCGAAACTCAAAGTCGTGCCGCGAGGCAAGCGGGAAAACTCCGGTACACCTGCGATACTGAGATTCACGGCAACGTCGCCAGCGCTCAGCGGTTTCGTAAGGCTCAATACTTGGGAGGCCTGATCAAGGTCTTCCTGGGCCACGGCGGACCACTGGCGCTCGTTGCGTCGCTCGGTGCCACCCGGCTGTTTATCTGTATGCTCCCAGGCTTTCCGGGTCAGACCCCGGTGCCGGTCACCCACGATCCCGTCAAAGGCAAAGTCGAGCGAGCGCTGCGCTGCCTTGCTTAGCGTTCCGGTAGCACCGAGGAAGAGGCTCGCGACCGTTCCGTGTAAAGGCTCCATGAATCACCCATCTGATAGCGATATCGGGTCATTCTGACACGAGCCCGATCGGAACAACATCCGCTCGCATCACTGCCTTGAGATAAAGCTAAAGCCCCCATGGACCGCTCATATTGATCGTATACTCAATCGATGGAC
>JAAEZV010000396.1 GCA_018222695.1 Gammaproteobacteria bacterium | reverse complement strand
CACTTCTGGAGCAGCTTTTGGATAATATTTTCGACGTCTTCTCCGACGTAGCCCGCCTCGGTCAGCGTGGTGGCGTCGGCAATAGTAAAGGGCACATCCAACAATCTCGCTAGCGTTTCGGCAAGCAAGGTTTTGCCCGAGCCCGTGGGGCCTACCAGCAAAATATTGGACTTACTGAGCTCGACATCCTCGGCGCCGTGCGAACCGGGTGAGGCATTACGCAGCCGCTTGTAGTGGTTGTATACAGCGACCGCGAGTACGCGCTTGGCTTTCTGCTGACCAATCACGTACTGATTTAGGATTTCGTTGATCTCGGCGGGGATAGGGAGTTTGGCACTCTCGCCCTCACTACCCGCCTCCTGGATTTCCTCGCGGATAATGTCATTACAAAGGTCGACGCACTCGTCGCAAATAAACACAGACGGGCCTGCAATCAGCTTGCGCACCTCATTCTGGCTCTTACCGCAAAATGAGCAGTACAGCAGTTTGCCGTTGTCGCCAGAGGTGTTTTCGTCCGTCATGAGCTGTCCTAAGTGCTCCCGCTAATTGCCGCTAACATTGATACGTTTCATAGGACTTTGCAAGTCAGGGCAATATCGAGATCTGGGGTGCCTAGCGACTACTAATTACCTCATCGACCAGGCCGTATTCCACGCTCTGCTCGGCGCTCATGAAGCGATCGCGCTCTGTGTCCCGCTCAATCACTTCCATGGTTTGGCCCGTATGATCAGCCAGCAGGCTATTCAGGCGCTCTCGCAGAAACAGAATCTCCTTGGCTTGAATTTCGATATCTGTCGCCTGCCCTTGAGCGCCCCCGCTGGGCTGGTGGATCATGGTGCGGGCATTGGGCAGGATGTAGCGCTTGCCTTTGGTGCCGCCACTCAGCAAAAAGGCACCCATAGACGCGGCTTGGCCGATGCACATCGTGCTGACATCCGGCTTGATGAAGCGCATCGTGTCGTAAATCGACAGCCCCGCCGTCACCGAGCCGCCAGGGCTGTTAATGTAAAGATGCACGTCCTTGTCGGGATTCTCGGATTCCAAAAACAGGAGCTGCGCGACAATCAGGTTCGCCATGTGATCCTCGATCGCACCGACGATAAAGATCACTCGCTCTTTCAGGAGCCGCGAGTAGATGTCAAAGGATCGCTCCCCGCGAGACGTCTGCTCGATCACCATCGGCACCAAGCCGAGCGCCTGTGGGTCCTGATCGAAACCTGACTGTTCCATACTCATTCCTTTTGGTTGTCTATTCGGACGGAGTCGCCGGTCGCGCCTTGGCCAACGCATCCTGATAACTGCACTCCACCTCTGCGATAGCGGCGGTGGACAGCAGTTTCTCTACCACTGCATCCTCCAGCACGCGTGATTCGATGCCTGCCAACTGCTCATTCTCCGAGTAGTACCAGTTAATTACTTCCTCAGGGTCTTGATAGGTGGATGCAATATCTTCAATCGCCTCACGCACCTTAGCGGGCTCTGCCGTTAACTCAAACTGACTGATCATTTCCGCCACAACGAGTCCCAGCTTGACCCGGCGCTCAGCCTGATCAGCGAACATTTCGTCTGGCAATATTGAAGCCAGGTCCAAATCCTGCGGCGCAGCGCCGCCGAACTGCTGAAACATTTGCTGCCGCATGGCATTCACTTCTTGAGCGATCAAAGATGCAGGCAGTTCCAGCTCACCGTGGGCGGCGACAATGGCATCCATCACCTGGGTCTTCACTGACGCCTCGACGGCGTTGCGCAGCTCGCGCTCCATGTTCTGCTTCACCTCGGAGCGAAAGCTCTCCTCCGTGCCCTCTTCCAAACCATATTGTGCAAACAGCGCCTCATCTATTGGCGCCAGTTCCAACTCCTGGACTTCCTTCACCTGCACCTTGAATTCCACGTCGGCACCGGCGAGCTCTTCTGACTGGTAGTCCTCAGGGAACGTCAACTGCAGTACTTTTTCTTCGCCGGCGCTCGCGCCGATCAAGCCGTCTTCAAATCCGGGGATCATCCGGCCAGAGCCCAACTCCAGCGAGGTGCCTTCACCGGAACCGCCGTCAAAAGCCTCACCATCGCGGAAACCTTCAAAATCAATGACCACCGTGTCGCCCTCTGCCGCGGCGCGCTCAGCGGTGACCAATTTGCCCTGCTG
>JAAEZV010000395.1 GCA_018222695.1 Gammaproteobacteria bacterium | reverse complement strand
CTCGTGCACTTCAAGTGAGACCAGCGCATACTGGGTCTGCATGTACCCCGTCACCTGCGCCTTAAGCAGCACAAACTCACCATCTGCCGTAACCCACACTTCATAAGGCGGATGCTCGTTGGTCTCGTTTGAGCCCTGCGCGGTGCTGCCCCGCTCGCCGTAGCAAAAGTGCAGCGCATCGAAGGTACCGGCGCCAACGGTAATGGTCTCTTCACCGACGAATTCGATAATCATCCCGGGGTCGTGCCAAACCAGCGACGGCCCGGTCGCACCGCGATGATCGAGGGACGTCATCAAAAAACGATCAAAGGTGTGGACCTTGGGGCCCTCGCTTCGGTCAATGACCGAGAGGTGCCAGGCGTCCCCTTGAATGGGATGGGTTCCAAAAATTGCGGGGCGCTCGTCATAGGCCTCGTGCTCTGAAAAACGGCCGCGCTCATGGGTCCAGCCCTCACAGTCGGCGCCCGTGTCACCAAAGTAAAACCAGCTGCTGCCCTGCTGCTCGTCACCGAGCGACAAACGCACAAAGGCGTCAAGCGTGTCCCAGTTCTTGTTCTTGGTGAGCGTGACATCGCGCAGCACATTGGGCTCGTCGTCGATCTCGCAGTGCGCGCGCGGGGTGCGGCGCCCATCACCGTGCACGGTGATCGTGAAGTGCTCACGGCCGCGCTCCACCCCCTCGCGACCGGGCTTGCTACTGGTGTAATGAATGTGTCCGCGCAGGGTTTTGTGGGGGCGCATAGCAAGCTCCGAGGGACTGAGACTGTTTTTGCCATGGTGCCACAAAGCGCCTAAGGTGTGAGGCAATACAAGGTCTGCGGGCACAATAATAAGCATGTCCTCTCCACCGGATCAGACAGTCGCGAGCTCTCCTGCAGAGCAACCTCCGCGGGGGGTCTACCCGGGCTGGTGGATTGTCTGTGCCACCGCCTCCGGGCAGCTGATTCAGGGCGGTTTCGTCTTCTGGAGCATGGGGCTCTATACCGCCACCTTCGAGGATGTTTTTGGCGCCCCACGTGCCCAGATCAATCTCATCGAGACCTGCCTGACGGTGGCGACCAACCTGCTCTCTCCCTTAGCTGGGATTCTGATAGACCGCTGGTCAATCCGGCATCTGATGATGATCGGCCTGACCGCGATGGGGCTGGGGCTCATGATTCTGAGTCAGGCGGGCACGCTACTGCATATCTGGGTGGTGTGGGCCAGCCTGATTCCGCTGGGAGTCCTGCTAATCGGGGCGATTCCCAGCGCCGCGCTGATCAGTCGCTGGTTTATCCGCCGGCGCGGTCTCGCACTAGGCCTGGCAGCCACGGGTAGCTCACTCGGCGGCTTTCTAATGCCCCCCTTCATGACTTGGATGTTTCTCGAGTGGGACTGGCGGACCGGACTGATGGTAGCGGGCTGCATCTGTTTTGCCTTCATGCCGATTTTTTACTGGCTGCTGCGCAACCAACCCTCAGATGTGGGCCTGAGCGGTGAACCCGAAGCACCCGGACGCGGTGACACCCCTGCCATGGCGGCCACTGTAGCGGTCGATGCCCGGGACTGGGGCATCCCCGATCTACTAAGGAGCCGCATTTTCTGGTTACAGATGATTGTCTCGGGCTCACTGCTGGCCGTCACACTCGGCATGCTGGCCAACCTAAGCCTGCACGCAAAGGACCTCGGCGTCACCGGCCAATCCACGGCGCTCCTTTACTCGGTCATTGCGGTCTGCTCTTTCAGCGGCAAAGCCCTCACCGGCTACCTCATGGACCGGCTCGGTATTCAGCGCTGCGGTTACCTGATTTGTCTCTTTCTCAGCACGGGTTTACTGATCCTGCTGCTGGTGCAGAACTACACCGGACTGCTCGCCGGTGCATTCGTGATGGGTTTGGGGTACGGCGGCGTGGTGCCGATCTGGACCAATATGCCCGCCCGCACTTTCGGTGCGGGCAGCGTCGGGCGGGCGCTGGGCGTGATGAATCCACTGCATATCCCGATTACCGCTACCAGCGCGCCGCTGGCGGGTTACATCAGTGACACCACCGGCAGCTACGACGGCGTGTTCTGGTTGTACGGTGGTTGTTGTGCTCTGGCGGCGATCGGGCTCACAATCATGGGGTCGGTCTTGCGGTCGCCCGACCATCAGTAGGCTGTCGTTAAGGCATTATT
>JAAEZV010000394.1 GCA_018222695.1 Gammaproteobacteria bacterium | reverse complement strand
GGGTATAACCCATCAGCGCGCGTAAGGATGGGCTGAAGTGTTTCGCAATACGTGGTGGGTTCTCGAAATATTGGTTTGATTCTTGGCGAAGCCATCCCGAGCAGTAAGTATTGATCAGCCCTATCCGGCTCGACCGGCTACGGTTTGGGCCACCTCGTCCAAACTCGTATTGAATTCCCGAACCCAGTCATAAAAGCTGGCGACGTCATCGAGCGAAAAACGCGTCCTCGATCAGTCCTCGACGAGGTAATACCCAAAATTGACGAGCAGAAGCGCGTACAGAGCTGCCTTGATCCACTGATAAGCGGGACCCTCATATAGCGCGATGATCGCCGCTCTGGATACGATCACGGTATTAGCGCGAGTAACGAGGTGAGGACCGAAATGCGGCAATCACGTTAGTACTGCCCGCTCCACTCCAGCAAGTCGCCCGTGGCACGCTCCTGCAACGTCAAAATGCTGATGCCGTGTTGCACTCTCAAAGACGCTACGGAATGATCCAGCCATGCCTCAGGAAACTGAAATGGCCACTTATGCGTCATGCGGCGGGTACGCCGAATAATCCGCCACTTCAGGCCTAGGCATTTCAAATAAAGCCTGAGTAACAGAAACCAGCCACCGTCTTGGATCAGCGCCTTATAAAGCGCCTTAATTTCAGGCAGTTGGGCATAGCCACGCAGGTATCGCCACCGGCATTGGCATCCAAAGATCAGCCAGGTATCCAGACCGGCTTCCTGTTCCAGCGATGTGTCCATGCCAAAGATCACATGCGTCGCATCGTGCTCAAGGATAAGGCGGGAACCCCCATGATCAACCATGGCCCTTCTGCCGATGGCCTCAAGGTAAGCGTGGTACTCGGCAATACCCTCCCGCAGCGTAAAGTCGCAGTCTTGCTCTTGATAACGTAAATGCATTGCCAGCCTCGACTATCAATGTGACACCCATACTAGGTGAGAGCCCGACTCGGCTTCAACACCTGCCTCTCGCGGGCAAGCAATAACGAGTGGCTCCTTCATTTCGCCCGGTGATATGCTTTTTTATACGAAGGATATCACCAGTGAAAAAACATCAATTAACAGGCGTTTGCCACGCGGCGCTCATTTCGGTCCTGCTCTGCATGCCTGCAGATGGCGTTGCAGAAGACGGAAACCTGTATAGAGGCGCCTATCACAACGAAAGCACTGATGACCGCAATGAGCGCATGGCTTGGTGGCGGGAAGCGCGTTTCGGCTTGTTCATCCATTGGGGTGTCTACGCTGTGCCAGCAGGCACGCATAAGGGTGAGAGAATAGAAAATATCGGTGAATGGATCATGCACTATGGTCGGATCCCGGTGAGCGAATACCAACAGTACTCCAAAGAATTCAACCCGGTGAATTACGACCCCGAGGAATGGGTGCGCCTCGCCAAGGATGCCGGGATGAAGTACATCGTCATCACCGCCAAGCACCACGACGGATTCGCAATGTTTGATACCGCGGTCAGCGACTGGAACGTCGTCGATTCGACACCTCATGCCAGGGATCTTTTAAGACCGCTGGCCGAGGCCGCTCGCCAACACGGCATAAAACTCGGCTTCTACTATTCTCAAGCGCAAGATTGGGTGCACCCCGGGGGGGCAACTTGGGAGGAACGCTGGGATCCGGCTCAAAAAGGAAATATGGATGACTATCTCCGGGACATTGCCGTGCCTCAGGTCAGAGAACTGCTATCCAATTACGGCGAAATTTCGATTTTATGGTGGGATACACCCATCGATATGACCGCGGACCGCGCGGCCATGTTCGACGGCCTAACCGATCTTCAGCCGGGCATCATCTTTAATAATCGATTGCTCTATGGCAAAGGCGGGGTGTACGGCGAGGTCGGAGATCTTCGCACGCCTGAACAGCACATTCCCCCAACCGGGCTGGACTACGACTGGGAAGCCTGCCAAACAATGAACACCACCTGGGGTTACAAGTCCTACGATGACGAGTGGAAGTCCAGTGAGCAACTGATTAGGAATTTAATCGACGTTGCCAGCAAAGGTGGAAATTACCTGCTTAATGTCGGACCTACGGCCAGCGGTGAAATCCCCCCAGAGAGTGTTGAGCGTCTAAGGGCTGTGGGTGACTGGATGGCGGTGAACTCTTCATCGATTTATGGCACGACGG
>JAAEZV010000393.1 GCA_018222695.1 Gammaproteobacteria bacterium | reverse complement strand
TACGTAGGATTCTCGGCTCACACGCAGGAAAACTTCCCATGCCCATGCCTTTGCGCGCGTCTCACATCGTCTCGGTTGTCGTCGGCACATTATTGTTGGCGATGACCGGCGTGGTATCTGCACAAAATTATCAGGTGACTACTCTAGCGACGGGCCTCGACAAACCCTGGTCTATTGCCGCCATCGATAATGGCGCCTTTTTGGTCACCGAAAAGAGCGGCCGCCTCGTGAGGCTCGACGCCGACGGCGCCATCACTGCGATTAATGATGCGCCCGAGGTCTATTACGCCAATCAAGGCGGGTTGCTCGAGGTATTACCCGCCCCCGCATTCGCGACTGACCGAACGATTTATCTGAGCTTTGCCGGCGGCGACAAATCCGCCAATCGCACCACTGTGGTGAAAGCCACATTAAATGGCGATGCACTCACAAATAAGGAAACCATTCTTGAGGTCGCTCCTGACAAAGAGGGGCCTGCTCACTACGGGGGTAAATTGGCCTTTCTTCCCGACGGCACGCTGCTGGTGAGCGTGGGTGAAGGGTTTAAGTACCGTGAGGAAGCGCAGAATCTGGATTGGGAGCTGGGCAAGTTGCTTAGGGTCAATACCGATGGCTCATCACCTGCAGATAATCCTTTTCCCGAACAGGCGCCCCGCGTTTTAAGCTACGGGCACCGCAATCCGCAAGGTCTGGTCTACGACACAGCTGCCGAGCGGATCTTGATGATGGAACACGGCCCCAAGGGCGGTGATGAACTCAATCATGTCGTCGCCGGCAACAATTACGGCTGGCCCGCTATCACCTATGGCGTTGACTACAGCGGCGCCGTGATTTCGCCGTTTACCGAAGCCGACGGCATGGAGCAGCCCCTCAACTACTGGGTGCCAAGCATCGGCCCCTCCGGGCTCGCGATCTATCGCGGCGACCTATTCCCCGAGTGGCAGGGCGACTTGCTGCTAGGCTCGTTGATCAATCAAGAAATGCGCCGCCTCAAACTCGATGGCGACACTGTCGTTACCGATGAGGCGATCTTTCCAGAGATCAGCGGTCGCGTGCGCGATGTGCGTGTGCTGACCGACGGCAGCATTGTCGCGGTCACGGATGAAGGCGATGTGTTTCGTGTCTCGAGGTGAAGCAGACACAGGGGTGATTCAGTGACCGAACAAACCATCCTCGCCAGTGATCTCCGAGTCATAACGCGCTACCTGACGAGCGCTGGCATGGACCCCGCGCCGGTGCTGACGGCGGCCGGTATTGATTCATCGGCGCTGAGTGAGCCCCGGGGCCGCATCTCCGTTCATCAGGTCGAAGCGCTGCTGACACAACTGGCGGCGCAATTCCCGGATCGCAATCTCGGCTTGGCCCTGGCCGACCACCACCACATGACGGATACCCATGTGCTGGGCCTTACCGCTATTGCCTCCGCCACCGGCCTGGACGCGTTGCGCCGGCTGGTCCGCTACCAGGCGCTGGTGTCCACTCAGGAGCCCTTCACGATCACAGAGGACGCAGAGACCGTCACCCTTAGCAAAACCGCAGTCCACAGTGACACCGCCGAGCACCTCGTGCAGGTATTTGTCTTTGCCGTGATCTTGACCGCGATCCGCAATATCGCTGGCTTCACAGGCGACCTCACCGGCATCGCGTTCACCGGTGCACCGCAGGGGCCAGAGGCGGACTACCGGCAGCACTTTGGCCCCCGGGTGAGCTTTTCGAGCGACGATGCCAGCATGACGGTTCCTCGCGCCGTGCTTGAGCAACCCGTATCGACCGGCAATGTCGATATCCTCACGGCCAATGAGCCCCTGCTCTCATCGCTAGTGCGCGCTGTGCGGGAGAACAACCTGCCCGCGAAGATCAAACTCGCGATTCTCGACAGCTTGCCCGATCACACGCTGACCGAAGAGGAAGCCGCCGCCTCGCAGAACATGAGTCTGCGAACGTTTCAGCGTCGACTGGAAGATGAAGGTACGCGATTCAGGGCCCTGCTTGATCAGACCCGAACGGAGCGAGCAGAGAGTCTGCTCGGAGACCCGGCCTGCAGCTTGTCAGAGGTGGGTTACCACTGCGGCTTTAGCGAGCAGGCCTCATTTTCCCGGGCGTTCAAGCGCTGGACGGGAAAGACGCCCTCGGACTACCGAAAGACCCTACTCGCACC
>JAAEZV010000392.1 GCA_018222695.1 Gammaproteobacteria bacterium | reverse complement strand
TCTTTGGTCTATCCGGCCCGTGCCTGACGGCAGACGAGCAGTCGTTTTTCAGGGACGCGAACCCCGCGGGTTACATTCTGTTTGCCCGTAATATCGAGCACCCCGAGCAACTGCGTGCCTTGACCGACGCTCTGCGCAGTCTAGGCGGGCGAGACGACGTGCCGATCCTGATCGACCAGGAGGGAGGACGCGTCGCCCGGCTGGGGCCGCCACATTGGCGTGTCTGGCCCGCGGCGGCGGCACTGGCGGGCCTGTCCGATTCGCCGGCCTCGACAGACCTCGATCGCGCGATCACCAGGGTGCAATGCAATTACGAAGCATTGGGACTGGAGCTGGCGGCAATGGGGATCAATGTCACCTGCGCGCCGGTGCTCGACGTGCCCCAGCCCGACGCTCACGACATTATTGGGGATCGCGCCTTTGCCCGGACGCCCGAGGCAGTGGCCACACTGGGGCGGGCCTGTCTCGCTGGTTTACAGCTTGCGGGTGTGGCCGGTGTCATTAAGCACATCCCCGGACATGGCCGGGCACTCAGTGATTCCCATGAATCGCTGCCGCGGGTGGCAGCGAGTGAGCCTGATTTGGCTGCCGACTGCGCGCCCTTTGTGGCGTTGGCCGACGCATCCATGGCCATGACCGCGCATGTCATTTATGAGGCATGGGACCCGGCGCATTGCGCGAGCGTCTCCACGCGGGTGATTGACGAGCAGATTCGTGGGCGCATGGGTTTTGACGGGCTGCTGATCAGTGATGATCTGGACATGAAAGCGCTATCGGGAGACATTCCGGCGCGCGCTGCAGCAGTGCTGGGGGCAGGGTGTGATATTGCGCTCAACTGCTGGGGTCGGCTCGACGACATGAAAGGGATTGCCGAGCAGGTACCGGTTATGACGGCAGAGGCGACTGAGCGGCTCGCCCGCGCCTGCGCACCGCTTCGTGTTGCCCAGACTTCCTCTGCCTTGAACGCGCGCATCGAGGAATTGGTCGCGCGGCGGGAGTCGCTGGCCTGAGTAACCGGGGGGTGCATTGCGGGGGCGATTCCCTACAATAGCGCGATGCGTATCAGCCGGTTGCCCCTCTTTTTTCTCACACTACTGCCAATCCTGTTGGCGGGGTGTAATGCCTTAACGCCCAGCCGCGATGGCGGTCCCCCCGCTGGCAGCGGCTGGCAGGCCTGCGACGCCGAGCGACCGAAGGTCTGCACCATGATTTATGACCCGGTCTGTGCCCGGCGCAGTACGGGTGAAGTCGCTGACTACGCCTCACCCTGCAATGCCTGCGCCGATGTGACCGTGACCGCTTGGCACCCCGAAACCTGCGAGGAATAGCATGTCCCTGACCAATCGCATCCTGCTCGCCATGGTGGCGGGTATCGCCCTCGGTTCCCTGCTTGAGTGGCTGATGGGTACCCTCGATCCTGCGGGCGGGCTACACGCGTTCATCGAGAACGGGTTGATACTGGGCTTATTCGATGTGGTGGGCAGGATCTTCATCGCGTCGTTGAAGCTGCTGGTCGTGCCGTTGGTCATGGTGTCGCTCATCTGTGGCATGAGTTCACTCGGCGCCAGCTCTCGCATGGGTTCCATCGCGGGCCGCACCATTGGACTCTACTTATTGACCACCTGCGTGGCAGTTACGCTCGGCCTGAGTGCGGCGCTGCTAATTGGTCCCGGTAAGGGTGTTGAGGCCATGGCCTCGGCGGCCTATGAGGCCAAGGCGGCGCCTCCTTTAACCGATACGCTGGTGAATATCTTCCCCAGCAACCCATTCAGAGCCATGGCCGAAGGCCAGATGCTTCAGGTGATCGTATTCGCCCTGCTGGTGGGATTCGCCCTGACCCGGGCGGGCGACGCGGGAGAGCGCATCGCGAACTGGTTCCGCGACATGGAAGTGATTGTGATGAAGATGGTGGGGGTCCTTATCGAGCTCGCGCCCTATGGCGTGTTTGCGCTATTGACCAAGCTGTTCGCCACGATGGGCTTTGGCACCATTGTCGATCTGGCGGCCTACTTCTTCACCCTGCTTGGCGTACTCCTGTTCCATGGTCTGGTGGTGTACACGAGCCTGCTCAGAGCCTTGACCGGCCTGAGTCCCGTGGTGCTATTGCAAAAAATGCGCCGGGTGTGGGCGTTTGCGTTCTCGACGGCGTCCTCCGGTG